>CAXRFJ010000524.1:0-3319 GCA_964229475.1 Rubrivirga sp. | reverse complement strand
GGGGAGCTAGAGCCGCCGCGGCTTGTGCCCGGCCGCGCGCAGCAGCTCGACGAGGCTCCCGCGCCCGATGAGGTGGCCCGCGCCGACGACGACGAGCGACACCGTCCCCGGCTGCGCCAGCAGCGCCTCGATCGCCGGCATCCACGAGCGGTTGCGGCGGACGAGGAGCGACTCGTAGACCTCCGGGTGCGCGAACTCGTCGCTGAGGACGCCCGCCAGCAGCCCCTCGTCGCCGGAGGCCCACGCGTCGAGGAGCGCGCTGAAGGCGACCTCCGCGCCCTCGGCGTTCGCCACGAGGCCCATGAGGTACGCCACCTGGCTCTCGTCCGAGAGGTCGTCGAACGCCGCGATCTGGTCGCCGAGCGTCTCGAGCGCGATCACCTCCTTGCCGTCGAGCCACGCGCGGTCGTAGAGGTCGGCATCGACGCCCTGGCCGAACGCGAGGTCGCTCCCGCGGAGCGTGAGCATCCCGTAGCTCATCCCCCCGAACCACGGCTCGACCTCGTCGAACGTCGGGCCGGGCAGGCCGAACGAGCGGACCGAGGCGTGGAAGGCGTCGCGCTGGTCGTCGTCGAGGAGGTCGCCGATGAGGGCCTCGTCGGTCGCCGCGCCGAGCATCTCGAACGCCCGGTCCTCGGCCTCGGCGAGGTCGATCTCGAAGGCGACCACGGACGCCGCCGTGTACAGCGCCTCGACGTGCGGCGGCAGCGGGAGCGCGCCGACCGGCAGGACGTGGACCGAGCCGAGGAGGTACACCTTCGCCCCGGCGTGGCTGACGAGGTAAAGCGGCGGCCGGCGCGGGTCGTCCGCCTCGGTCGCGTCCTGCGCCGAGGCGGGCAGGGCGAGGCTGAGGAGGAGCGCAGATAGGAGAAGGCGCATGGCGGTCGGGGGGACGACGGGACACCAACTCTTCGAGTTGGAGGGCATGGGACAAGCGGCACGGGGCATGAGGCGGGGTCGCCCCTTGCCTCTTCCCACATGCCACATGCCCGACGACTCGTCAGAGTCGGGACAATATGCGGTGGGCGGGGCCGGCGGGATTCACGCGGTCCGACGAACGTCCGGAATGGAGACGCCGTGTGCCGTCCTATCTTCCGGCATGGAGCTGCCGCCCCTCACGCCCGCCGCCCTCCGCGCCCAGACGCTCGGCGCCGACGCCGTCGTCGCGACGCCGTTCGGCGAGCGCCCGCTCGTCTACGCCGACTACACGGCGAGCGGCCGGCAGCTCGCGTTCGTCGAGGACTACCTCCGGTCGCTGGCGGCGCTCTACGCCACCAGCCACACCGCGGACAGCCTCACCGGCCGGACGGGCACGACGCTGCTCCACGAGGCCGAGCGCGCCATCAAACGGGCCGTGAACGCCGGGCCGGGCGGGAAGGTCGTCTGCTGCGGCGCCGGCTCGACGGCCGCGATCCACAAGCTCCAGGAGATCCTCGGCATCGCGATCCCGCCCGCGACGTTGCGCGACCTCGGCGTCCGCCTCACCGACGCGCTCGGCGACGACGCCGCGGGCCGGCTGATGTACGACCTCCGCGAGCGCGGCCCGGTCGTGTTCGTCGGCCCCTACGAGCACCACTCGAACGAGGTCACGTGGCGCGAGGGGCTGTGCACCGTGGTTGAGGTCGCGCTCGACGCCCGCGGCCAGGTCTGCCTCGACGACCTCGAGCGCCAGCTGAGCGACCCCCAGTGGGAGGGGCGGACCCTCTACGGCTCGTTCTCGGCCGGGTCGAACGTGACCGGCGTGCTCGCGCCCGTCCACGACATCGCCCGGGTGCTGCACCGGCACGGCGCCCTCGCCTTTTTCGACTACGCCGCCGCCGGGCCGTACGTCGCCATCGACATGCATCCCGAGGGCGACCCGGAGGGCCGGCTCGACGCCGTCTTCCTCTCGCCCCACAAGTTCCTCGGCGGCCCCGGCTCGGCCGGCCTCCTCGTGTTCGACGAGGCGCTCTATCCCGAGGGCCTCGCGCCGACGGTCGGCGGCGGCGGGACGGTCGTCTATGTCAACTCGGTCCACCACGACTACACCGACGACGTCGAGGCGCGCGAGACGGCGGGCACGCCCGGCCTCTACCAGACGCTCCGCGCCGCGATCGCCCTGCAGATCCAGCGGGCGGTGGGGGAGGAGACGATCCGCGAGCGTGAGCACGCCCACCTTGACCGCGTCCTCGACCGGTGGGGCCGCGACGGGCGGATCGAGATCCTCGGCCCGACCGACCTCGACCGGCTCTCGATCGTCTCGTTCAACGTCCGCGACGGCCTGGGCGGCCTGCTCCACCCGCGGTTCGTGACCGTCTTGCTCTGCGACCTGTTCGGGATCCAGAGCCGCGCCGGCTGCTCGTGCGCCGGCCCGTACGGCCACCGGCTCCTCGACATCAGCATGGACCAGAGCGTGCGCTACCGGCAGTGCCTCGTGGACGGGATCCACGGGCTGAAGCCCGGCTGGGCCCGCGTCGGCTTCCACTACGCCCACGACGACGCCGAGGTGGCGTACCTGCTCCGGGCCGTCGAGCTCGTCGCCGAGCCCGGCGCCCGGTTCCTGTCGCTCTATGACTTCGACGTGGCCACGGGCGACTGGACGATCCGCCGCGACCGGCCGGCCGCGCCGTCGCTCCGTCTGGCGGAGGTCGTGGCCGGCGCCGCCTCGGGCGTGGGGCGGACCGCCTCGGGCGCCGAGCGGGAGCGGTTGTTCGAGGCGTCGCTCCGGGAGGCCGAGGCGCTGGCCGAGAGCTTGCCGGCGCCCGCTGTCAGCGGCCGGCTCGATGACGACCTCGTGGACCTCCAGTTTTTCGCCCTGCCCGCGTGAGCCGTCGCCTGATCGTCGGGGGCGCCGTCCTCGCCCTCGCCGCTGTCCTCGCCCTCGTCTGGTGGCTCCGCCGCCCCGCGCCGTTGCCCGAGTTCGAAGGATCGCGCGCCTACGCACTCGTCGAGGCCCAGACGGCCTTCGGGCCGCGCGTGCCCGGCACGGCCGCCCACGACACCACACGCGCCTGGCTCGTCGACCGCCTCCAGGTCTACGCGGACCAGGTCGTCGAGCAGCGCCTCCGCATCCCCGACCCGCGCGACACGACGCGCGCGTTCGAGGGCGCCAACATCATCGCGTCGTGGCAGCCCGACCTCCGGCGGCGGATCCTCCTCTGCGCCCACTGGGACACCCGCGCGGTCGCCGACAACGACCCGGACCCCGCCAGGCGCCTCCAGCCCGTCCTCGGCGCGAACGACGGCGCGTCGGGCGTGGCCGTCCTCCTCGAGATCGCCCGCCTCCTCGACCTGCACCCGCTCACGCGCGGCGTCGGCGTCGACATCGTCCTGTTCGACC
>CAXRFJ010000523.1:0-5977 GCA_964229475.1 Rubrivirga sp. | reverse complement strand
CTCGACCGCCAGACGGAGTTCTACACGCGCGCCCTCGGCCTGACCGTCCGCGAACGCGCGACGGACGCGACGAGCCACTACGCCTTCCTCACCGACGCCCAGCCGATCCCCGGCGGCGCCGACGGCGGGATGCACCACCGGCTCGTCCTCCGGCAGGCCCGCGACGGGTCGGCGCCCGGCCCGACCGGCCGGCTCGACCACTTTGCCTGGGAGGTCGACGACGAGGCCGAGCTGCTCCGGTTCGTCGAGCGGCTCCGCGAGATGGGCGTCGAGACGGACCTCCAGGACGCGCAGATCGCGTGGCAGTGCTACGCCCGCGACCCCGAGGGGACGCGGCTCGAGGTCTACTGCGACCGCCGCACGCGGCCCGACGGCGCCCCGCTGTGGCAGGGCCGGCAGGAGGCCCTCGACGAGGCCCGCCTCCGCGACGCCGCGGGCTGACCCGCTCCGCCTCGGCGCCGAGGCGGGCTCAGCCGTCGCGCTCGTCCGTGGCGGGCGCGTCGTCCTCCCAGTAGCCCCAGCTCGACTCGCGGACGCGGTCGTCGCCCAGCCCGGTGAACAGCATGAGCGGGCGGACCCAGCCGTGGATCGTCTTCTTGAGCCGCCCCTGCTCCAGGCGCCGGTGGTCGCGCTCGTAGACCTTGAGGCCCTTGGCGTAGATCACCCGCCAGCCGGCCTTCCGCACGCTCCACAGCGCGTAGATGTCCTCGTTGGCCGTCAGCGCCGGGTCGAAGCCGCCGGCGTCGAGGAGCGCGCGGCGGCGGTGGATCATGTTCGACCCCGAGCCGGCCGGGATCGTGAGCCACGCCATCGCGCGGATGCCGAACGAGAACAGCCTGTAGTAGGTCTTGTAGGCGTCGTCGGCCGAGAGCTTGGCGCCCTGGATCGCGCCGACCTTCCCGCCCACCTCCAGCGCCTCCCACTCGCGCCAGTAGTCGTCGCCGAACGACATGTCGGCGTCGGTGAACAGGACCCACTCGGTCGCGGCGCGCTCCAGCCCGATCTGCCGGGCCTCCGGGATCGTGCCCGAGTCCTCGATCACGACCGCGTCCGGCCGGCGGCGGCGGATGATGTCGCGCGTGTCGTCGTCGCTCGCGTCGACCACGACGAGGGCGACGCGGTCGTCGAGGCTGTCGAGGAACGGGCCGATGTTGGCGGCCTCGTCCTTCGTGGGGACGACGACAGTGAGGTCTTCGAGGCGCATCGGGGGAAGCGTCGGTAACGGCGTGGGGCGCGAGAGGACGGGCGACGCTCGCGTCTTCCGCCTGACGCCTCAACGCGTGGCGGGCGGGAGCGGGGCGGCGGGCTCGAGGCCGAGGACGGCCTCGCCCTGCTCGAACACGACGTCGACGGGGATGCCGGCCTCGGCGACGCGGTCGAGGGAGGCCGTGAGCGTCGGCGTCGTCCGGCCGTACTGGCGGACGAAGCTGTCGACGGCGTCGTAGTCGCCGTCGCCCTGGAGCGTGAGGATCCGGCCGGCGAGGGCCTCGACGGCCTCGCTCATCCGCTCCGGCACGACGCGCCAGACGGTCCCCTCCGGCGTCGACTCGGGCACGACGGCGCCCCTCTCCTCGAAGAAGTTGAGCCGGACCAGGTTGGCCCGCCCGTGCGCCGAGGCGGCCCCGAACCGGATCGACCGGAAGATCGAGGCGACGAACGTGACGTAGTGCTCCTCGAGCGTCGCCTCGTCCCACTCGCCGCGCTCGATGAGCTGCTGGACCATGTAGAGGCCGAGCACGTCGGCCTTCCCCTCCTCCAGCGCCGAGTACCGGTCCTGCAGCGCCTCGCGGACCGTGCCGCCGCCGTCGATCGTGTTCTTGATGCCGAGCCCGTGGGCCACCTCGTGGAACATCGTGTTGCCGAAGAAGGCCTCGAACGTCACGAGGTCCCGCTGGTCTTCGGGGACCAGCACCTCGGCCATCGGCACGAGGATCCGGTCGAACTTGGCCCGCATCACGTTCTTGAGCTGGAGCCGGCGGCTCCCCTTCTGGAGCTGGACGGCCTCGTCGTTGGGCAGGTTGATGGCGATCGTCTTCGACCCGGCGTTGGCCTCGCCGGCCACGAACACGACGTCGTAGGCCCCGAGGTCGGCGTCGGTCCCGGGCGACTCGGTCTTGTAGGCCTCCGGCACGGGGAGGCCGCGCTGGAGGGCCGGGAGGAGCGCGGCGTAGCCCGCCAGCCGGTCGCTCCACGCCTGGTCTTTGACGAGGACGTACGCCTCGGCGCCGGCCTTGTAGCCGGCGAGCGCGTCCTCGTACGTCTCGATCGGCCCGATGACGACGTCGAGCGGGTTCGTCCGCATGTCCATCCAGGCGAGGTCGCTGGGCTGGTAGTCGCTCGTCAGGAGCGCGTCGGCGCGGAGGCGGAGGTAGCGGGCCAGGCTCGAGTCCTGGGCGAGGGCGGCGGCGGCGCGGAGGTGCGCGGCGGCCCGGCCGAACGCGTCGGCGAACGCCTCGTGGTAGGGGATCCCGACGAGCTGGTTGTTCTCGCGGCGGACGAGCGTGTACAGGCCGGTCAGGTCGCGCTCCGGGTAGAGGTCGGCCGCCGCCAGCAGCTCGTCCTTCGTGAGGTCGGGCGGGTACAGGTTCGACCCCGCCGGCTTCTCCCCGACGCCCGGCAGGAACGGCACGTTGCCGTCGAGCCGGTCCCACGGCCCGACGTTGATGGTGACGTAGCGGCGGGCGGCCTCCGACAGGCCGGCCAGGAGCGAGTCACGGTCGCCGTAGGCCTGCACCCAGAACACGTCGTCCATGGCGCGCGCCGCGGCGATGAGGTGCGGGAGCATGGCCCGCGTCGAGTCGCTGAGGCCCGAGAGGTCGGCCTCGAGGCGGACCGTCGTGTACTGGCCGAGGAGGTCGCGGAGCGTCGAGTCCTCCGGCGAGGCGGCCTCGATGCCGTCGGTCGTCGCGGTCGGCGACGGGCCGTCGGCCTGGGCGTTGAGCTCGCAGCCGGCGACGAGCGCGGCGGCCAGGAGGCAGAGGGCGTACTTCATGGGCGTCGAGGCGGGACCGCCCAAGATAGGGGGCCGGCCCGCGCCGTCCGCCCGCTGGCGCCCGGCCTCCGCCGGCCGGGGGCCGGGTTCGTCCGGCTCTTCACCGGCGGTCGGGGTGGCGGGATTCGAACCCGCGACCTCCTGCTCCCAAAGCAGGCACGCTAACCGGACTGCGCCACACCCCGAGGGCCGCCGCGCGGCCGGGGCTCGAAGATACGCGCCGCCCTACCTTCCGGCGTCTCCTGCTCCTCCCCATGCCCGACGACGCCCCCCCGTTCGCCCGCACCCTCCGGATCCTCTGGCTCGGCATCTGCGGCGGCGCGCTCGGCATCATGGCCGTGCTGGGCTGGCTGGCCGCGACCTCCGGCGACGCCCCCCTCGCCGAGTCCCGGGACCTCGTGTTCTACGGCGTCGCCCTCATCACCGTCGGCGCCACGGTCGGCGCGTTCGCGCTCTTCCGCCGGATGGAGGCCCGCCTGCTCCAGGCCGGCTCCGACGCCGAGGCCGCCGGGCTCGTCCGCTCGTTCGGGATCCCGGCCCTCGCGACGGCCGAGGTGCCGGCCATCCTGGGCGCCGTCGGGGCGTTCCTCTCGGGCGAGCTCCTCACGCTGGCGTTCGGCGCGACGCTGTTCGCGTTCGCCTGGCTCACGTGGCCCAGCGACGACCGCGTGGGCTACTGGCTGTCGCTCCGCCAGCGCGGCTGACCCCGGCCCGGCGGGGCGGCGCGGCCGGGGACAAAAAATGCGGGGCGGCCTCCGGAGAGGCCGCCCCGCGGGTCTGTCGGGTCCGGGCCGAGCTAGGCGGCCTGGGCCGACTTCAGCTCGTCCTGGACGTTGCCGGCCTCGACCATCTTGGACCGGAACTCGAACTGGCCGTTCTGCTTCTTCGAGGCCACGATGATCTTCGCCATCTGCTTGGCCTCGGCGCCGGCGCCGCGGTTCGTCCGCTGGTTCTTGGAAACCTTCTTCGCCATGGGTCTGGGGGTCTGAGAGTGCGCGCGGAGCCGCGCGCGGGGGTCGGGCCTCTAACGGGGAGCGGGCGCGGCGGGTGCCGGCGCTACTTGATCTCGCGGTGGAGCGTGTGCTTCCGGAGGACCGGGTTGTACTTCTTGAGCTCGAGCCGCTGCGTCGTGTTGCGGCTGTTCTTCATCGTCGAGTAGCGCGAGGTGCCGGGCGCCTCGGTGCACTCGAGCGTGATCTGGTGGCGGACGTCTTTGCCCTTGGCCATCGTCTCGGGGGTCTAGGAGGAAGGAGCGGGTTAGACGAGGGACGTGCCCTTGGCCCGGGCGTCCTTCAGGACGGCCGAGATCCCCTTCTTGTTGATCGTCTTGAGCGTCTGGGCCGACACGCGGAGCGTGACCCAGCGGTCCTCCTCGGGCACGTAGAACCGCTTCTTCTGCAGGTTCACGTTGAACCGCCGCCGCACCTTGTTGTTCGAGTGCGAGACGTGGTTGCCGAACATCGGCTTCTTGCCGGTGAGCTGATCTTTGCGGGCCATCGGTCGGCGCGGAGGAGTCGCGCGGGAATCTCGGGGGAGGGTCCGGCCGCGGCGCACCTGTGCGCGGCGGCGGAGCCCAAGAACCTACGGAGCGCCCCCCCGGTGGGCCAACCGCCAGGGGGGCCGAACGTGTGAGTCTGGGGCGAAGACCGTGGGCAGGGGGGATGAGACGGCGGGCGTGGGGCGCTCCCCCCGCCTCGTGCCCCGGTCGCCTACCCCCTAGAACAGGCCGAAGCGGACCTGGACGACGTGGTTGCGGCGGCGGAGCTGGCCGAGCAGGCGGCCGTCCTCGACGCCGTACGTCGCGTACTCGAACCGCGCCACGCGCGTGACGAGCGCGGCGCCGGCCGACGGCATCCCCTGGCTCACGCCGCCGCGCAGCTCCAGCATCCCGCCGAGGCGGACGTGGGCGCCGGCCCGGAGCCCGGCCTGCATCGACTGGTCGTAGTCCGACGTCGCGGCCGACGTGTAGTCGAGGGCGACGCCGGCGTCGGTGAAGGACTGGACGTCGGGCAGCCGGTAGGCCACGCCGACGCGGACGACCGGGGCCGTCTCGCGCCCGTCGAAGCGGGCCTCGAGGGCGGCCACCTCGGCCAGGTCGTCGGCGAGGTCGTCCGAGCCCGCCACGGCGATCGAGCGGTCGAACGTGTAGTCGATGCCGCCGCCGAGGTTCGAGACCTCGGCCCCGACGTCGAGGCCGCGCACGGCCACGTCGGTGGCGAACAGGCCGGCCGCGAGGCGGACGGCGTCGCCGCGGAAGACGTAGAGCTTCTCGTCGTCGGGGTCGAGCGCGTCGACGGTCGCGGCCTTGGCCGTCACGCGGCGCTGGAGGACCGTCGCCGAGGCCCCGGCGCGGAGCCCGAACGGGAGCGCGGCGCCGAGCGGCGTCTTCGCCAGGTCCACGCCGGCCACGAGCGGCACGGCGACGTCGGCCTGGCTGTAGAGGTCGACGTACGGGATGCCGGCCCCGCCGTCGCGGATCCGCCCGCGCGTGACCGACTGGCCGTACACGCCGACGCCGACGGCGGCCGGGCCGAACGACGCGCGCACCGACGGCGCGAGCACGCCGAGGTCGGCCGTCTTGGGCTGCGAGCCGACGCGGAGCGCCTCGTCGTAGAGCGCCTCCAGCCGGTCGGGGTCCTCCTCCCGGATCGTCTCGAGGCCCTCCTCGATGGCCGGGCTGAGCTCGTCCGTGTAGAAGGCCATCACCTCCGACACGTTGCCGCCGGCGCCGGCCGTCACGCCGAGCACGTTGAGCGAGAACCCGCCCGTGGCGATGTGGGCCGGGTTGGAGAGGAACGGCGAGTCGAGCGTCGGCATCGCCGCGACGGCGCCGCCGGAGCCGAGGCTCGCGAGGTCGGTCCCGCCCGCGGGGGCCTCCCGCGTGGTCGTGACGTGGGGCTGGGCGGCGGCGGGCACCGCCAGCGACAGGGCGAGCGCCGCGAGGAGGAGGCGGGTCATGGGTCCGGGGGGGAGACCAGGGTGGCG
>CAXRFJ010000522.1:0-3974 GCA_964229475.1 Rubrivirga sp. | reverse complement strand
CGGGACCGGTGGGGCCGAGGGGACGCTAGCGGAGCGGCCGGCCGAAGGCCTGGGCGGTCACGTCGACCGGCTGCGGGGCGTCGAACCGGACGCTCTGCGGGCCGGGCGTGTCGAGGCCGTGGAGCGTGAACGTGACGTCGGAGACCTCGAGGACCTCGCCCGAGGGGAGGGTGAACGGGGTGGTGTCGCCGTTCGTGAGGTCGTCGTTGTTGTAGTCCTTGGCGATCGTCCAGGACCCGTCGCGCCAGACGTAGTGCCAGGAGTCGGGGCCCTCTTCCGAGGCGCCGGCCTGGACCGGCTCGTCGCCGGGCGCGCTCGACTGCGCGAGCAGGACGCCGTGGGCGAAGTACGACACGACGACGCGCTCGGGCTTGATCTCGCCCGGGACGTAGGAGAGCTCGTAGCCCGCGGCGGTGCGCGTCGAGCGGAGGGTCAGGTCGTCGACGCCGACGTCGAGGGCGACGTCGAAGGACTCGCCGGCGCGGAGCGGGGTGAGGTCGTACAGGACGTCGCCGGTGGGGGCCGCCTGGACGTCGAGGCGGACGGCCTCGGCGGTCTCCGTGGTGGGGGTCGCCGTGTCGCACCCTGCGACGGTGAGGCCGAGGGCGGCGAGGGCGAGGAGGCTGTAGCGTGAGCGCATTGAGGGGGCGTGAGCGTGAGGCACTAGAGCCTACCCCCTCCAGGCACCGACGCAATGGGGCGCCACTCGTGATTTCCGTAGTACCCACGCACCAAACCCGGCTACAGAACCCTGCCGGGCCGGTTCGTCACACGAGCCCGTGCTCCCAGGCCCAGGCGACGGCCTGCCGCCAGGAGGATACGCCCAGCTTCTCGTACGCCGCGGAGACGTGGTTCCGGACCGTGTTCGGCGAGATGCCCAGCTCGTCGGCGATCTCGTTGTTGTCGCGCCCCCGGGCCATCAGGCGGACGACGTCGAGCTCGCGGTCCGAGATCGGGATGTCGACGGGGTCGGGGGGCGTGATGCTGACGAACCACCGGCCCTCGCCGCGGGCGACGGCCTCGACGGCCTCGGCCACGAGCGACATCGGCTTGTCCTTCGTGACGTACCCGGCCGCGCCGGCCTGGAGCATCGCCGTGACGTACGCGGCGTCGTCGTAGGCGGAGTAGGCGAGGACCCGCGTCGGGACCGCCAGCTCGCGGAGGCGCTCGGCCACGGCGATCCCGTCCATCCCCGGCATCTCCATGTCGAGGAGCACCACGTTGGGCTCGAGCCGCTGGCAGATCTCGACGCCGCGCTCGCCGTCCGACGCCTCCGCGACGACCTCGATGCGGCCGGTCTGTTCGAGCACGGCGCGGACCCCGGCGCGGAGCGCGGGGTGGTCGTCGATGAGGACGGTGCGGACTGGCGGGACGGCGGGCATGGACCTGACCAGGCTAGGCGGGAACGAGGGGACGCGGGCGGCGGACGGGCGGGTCCGTCGGGCCCGTACGGCGGAGATCGGGAAGAGTGACACGGACGTGGGCGCCGCGTCCGTCGAGCCCGTCGGCGTCCATGACGAGCGTGCCGCCGATGGCCGTGACGCGCTCGTGCATCCCGACGAGGCCGAAGTGGCCGTCGTCCGCGAGGGCGGAGAGGTCGGGCCGGGACGTGCCCCAGGGGAAGCCCTCGCCGTTGTCCCGGATGTCGAGGACGATCGGGCCGTCGGCCTCGGGGAGGTCGAGGCCGACGAGGATCCGGGAGGCCCCGCCGTGCTCGATGGCGTTGGTGATCGACTCCTGCGCGATGCGGAAGAGCGCCGACCGTGCGACGTCGGGGATGGCGTTCGGGCCCGTGTCGTCCTCGTCGAGGTCGAGGGCGACCGTGACGTTCTTGTAGCGCTCCTTGACGCGGTTGGCGTGGGCCGACAGGGCGGCGGCGAGCCCGAACCGGCCGAGGGCCGGGGGCCGGAGCCCCTCGGCGATGGCCCGGAGCTCGCGCGCGATCCGGCCCGCCTCCTCGCCGAGCACGTCGTTCTGGGCCCCGGACAGGAGCCGGAGCGCGTGGACGTCCTGGAGCGGGCCGTCGTGGAGCTCCCGGGCGATCCGGGTCCGCTCGGCCTCCCGCGCGTGCAGGGCCCGCTGCCGCGCCGCGGCCTCCTCCGCCAGCCGGCGCTTCTCCCGCCGGGTCAGGAGGAGCCCCACGCCGACGCCGCCGAAGACGACCAGCCCGAGCGCCGTCAGCAGCGCGAGCCAGATCGGCAGGCCCTGGTCGAACTGCAGGCGCAACTGGTCGGGCTGGAGGTGGATGCCGAACTGCCGGTCGGGCGACGACGCGCCCGAGGCCGCCGACACCAGCTCGTGGATGAGGTAGAACTGACTCTCCCGGAGCGTCACGCTCTCGAGCGCGGTGTCGGGGAGGGCCGAGAGGTCCGGGCGCGACCCGTCCGCCGGCCGCGTGACCTGGCCGAGGTAGCCGATCTCGATGTCCCCGTCCCGGCTCAGGACGTAGCGGTGGGCGTTCCGGGTGGTGTCGTTGATCACCACCCCGTCGATCACCGGCTCCGGCGCCGGCTGGCCGGCCGCGCTGGAGACGGCCCCCAGGAGCAGTCCAAGGAGGGCGAGGCGGCGCGCGAGCCTCAGTCGGGGGGCCGGTCGGAGCACGGGGGGGTGGGGTCGGGGGAGGAAGGTAGCCGGACCCGCGCCCTCCCGGGCGTCTGTCCGCAGGGCTACGGCACTAGTGCAAGAAGCACAGCCCCGATCCGGGGCAACGCCCATGACACGCTCTGGGCGGCGGGATACACTACGGCATTCGCACGAATCGGCTCACGAATCCGATGAACACCCCCATCCGTGTCGTCCTCGCCGAGGACCACACGCTCCTCCGGGCCCTGCTCCGGTCCACCCTCGGCGCGTCGGACGGCATCGAGATCGTCGGGGAGGCCGCGACCGGCGCCGAGGCCGTCCGCCTCGTCCGGTCCGTCCAGCCCGACGTGCTGGTCCTCGACGTCGAGCTGGCGGGCGGGATCGACGGCGTCGAGGTGGCCGCGCGCGTGGCCGCCGGGGCCTGCCGCGTCCTCGCGTTCTCGTCGCACAGCGACCCCGTCCACGTGGCGCACCTCCTGCGGGCCGGCGCGGCGGGCTACCTCTCGAAGGAGGCGCCCGTCCCGCAGATCGCCGAGGCCGTCCACGCCGTGGCCGCCGGCGAGAGCCGGTGGTTCGCCGCCGACCTCGACCTGCCCGCGCTCCTCACGGCCGACGAGTCCGCCGTGCTCCGGCACCTCGCGACCGGCGGGCGCCCCGAGTCGCTCGCGGCCGCGCTCGGGATCGCGACCGAGTCGGCGATGGCGCTCCTCTCCGGCCTCTACGCCAAGCTCGGCGCGAGCTCCTGGTACGAGGCGCTCGCGCACGGCTGGGGCCTCGGCCTGATCCGGTCCGCCCGCGTGAGCGAGGACCGCGGCCACATCTACTCGATCCGCTCGAACGTGCCCGGGCACGCGAGGGCCGCCAGCGTCGGGTCGTACGGGCTGTAGTAGGTGTAGATGATCTCGCGCCCCGGCGCCGAGTCGCGCGTGTAGGTGCACGTCGCGATGCGCGCGGTCGTGGGGCAGGCGCCAGCGGAGAACGCCGCGTCCGGCGCGCTGGCGCATTGGGCGCGGGCCGTCTCGGGCGTCCAACCGTCGCCGGTGTAGGTAAAGCAGAAGCCCTCCGTCCGGCGGACGTCGCAGTTCCCGGCCGGGCCGCGGGGCACCGGCGACGGCGGCGTGGGCCGCGGGTCCGGCTCGGGCGCCGGCGGCGGGGGCAGCGGCGGGATCTCGACGACGGTCTCCGGTGGCTCCGTCGTGTCGAACACGGCCTGGGCCGCGTCGAACGGCGTGGGCGGCGCGGCGCGGCGGCCGGTGTCGGGGCGGGGCGGCGGGGCCTGCGTGGGCGCGTCCGGGCCCGGCGGCCGGTCGGGGCCCGACTGGCAGGCCGCGACGGCGAGGGCGAGGAGCAGGACGAGCCGGGGGGGCATGCCGGAGTCTAGCCCCGGTCCG
>CAXRFJ010000521.1:0-9191 GCA_964229475.1 Rubrivirga sp. | reverse complement strand
CATGATCTCGGCGCAGGGCACGGCCGAGGTGGCCGTCGAGGCCATGAAGGGCGGCGCGACCGACTACATCACGAAGGGCCAGGACGACCTCGTCAAGCTCGACGTCGTCGTCGAGCGGCTGAAGGGCCGCGTCAAGCTGGCGCGCGAGGTCGAGCAGCTCCGGGCCGAGGTGGCCAAGAAGTACGGGATGGAGGAGATCGTCGGCGACAGCCCGGCGATGGAGCGCGTGTACCAGCTCATCCAGAAGACGCTCCGGGGCAACCTCACGGTCGCCATCGAGGGCGAGTCCGGGACCGGCAAGGAGCTCGTGGCCCGGGCCATCCACTTCAACTCGGACCCGCCGCCCGGCGAGCCCGAGGTGGGCCCGTTCGTCGTGGTCAACTGCGCGGCGATCCCGAAGGAGCTCATGGAGAGCGAGTTCTTCGGCCACGAGAAGGGGTCGTTCACGGGCGCCCACGCGCGCCACATCGGCAAGTTCGAGCAGGCCGACGGCGGGACGCTGTTCCTCGACGAGGTCGGCGAGCTCGACCTCGGGCTCCAGGCCAAGCTCCTACGCGCGCTCCAGAACCGCGAGATCACGCGCGTCGGCGGGTCCGGCACCATCAAGTTCGAGTGCCGCGTCATCTCGGCCACCAACAAGAGCGTGCTCGACATGGTCAAGGCCGGGACGTTCCGGGAGGACCTCTACTACCGGCTGTTCCAGTTCCCGGTCGCGCTGCCGCCGCTCCGCGAGCGCGGCAACGACGTGCTGCTCCTCGCGCAGGGCTTCCTCGAGGGCTACGTCAAGAGCCACAGCCAGTTCAAGGGCAAGCGGCTCTCGACCGACGCCGTCCGCGCGCTCCTCGACTACGGCTGGCCGGGCAACGTCCGCGAGCTGAAGTCGACCGTCGAGCGGGCCATCCTGATCTCGGACGGCGAGGAGATCCAGGAGGCCGACCTCCTGCTGGGCGGGCCGCAGGCCATCCGGCCGTGGGCCGAGCGCCTCGGCGCCGGCCCGTCGGGCGACGGCGCCGCCTCGGCCGCGCCCTCGGGCGACGGGGCGGCCGGCGAGCCCGAGCCGGTCCCGGAGCCCGTGGCGGAGCCCCCGGCGGCCCCGCCCGCGCGGCCGACCTCGTGGGACGACATCCCGCCGCTGCCCGTCGCCGGCGCGGCGCCCGCCCCCGCCGCGGCGCCCCGCGACGCGCGCCCCGCGCAACACGGCGCGTCCGGCGGCAGTATCGCCGACCTCGACCCCGAGGACGCCATCGTGCCCCTGGAGGAGCTCAAGCGCCGCGCCGTCGAGCGGGCCTACGAGCTCCGCGAGGGGAACGTCGAGCGCGCGGCGTCGGACCTCGGCATCGGCCGGGCGACGATGTACCGCCTCCTCAAGAAGTACGACATTAGCACCGAGTAGGGCGTAGCGCGTCGAGCGTGGGCCCCCACGATCCACGCACCACGCACGACATGCGCCTCACCGAGTACGAACGGACCGCCCAACGCGAGATCGAGCGCTGGGAGCGCGGCGAGACCCTCTTCCAGCAGGCCCTCGGCTTCGCCATGCGCCCGGTGGACTGGGCGTTCGAGCAGTTCGTCCCCGAGTCGGTCACCGACAAGCTGACCGACGCGCTCACGCAGGCGCTCTCGACGCTCAACGACGCCTCGGCGTGGACTTACGACGAGGACGACGTCCTCCAGAAGGCCGCCGAGGTGGGCGTCGACGTCGAGTCGGTCGCCGCGCTCCGCGACCAGCCGCTCGACCAGCTCGACGCGCTCGCCAAGCAGTACGCCTCGCAGAACTCCGTCCTCGCGGCGCTCTCGGGCGGCGGGGCCGGGCTGGGCGGCGCGCTGCTCCTGGCGGCCGACATCCCGGTCCTGTTCACGATCAACTTCCGGCTGATCCAGCAGATCGCGGCGGCCTACGGCTTCCCGCTCAAGGGGCCCGGCTACACGCCGCTCGTGGTCAACATCTTCAACGTGGCCGCCTCGGGCAGCCGCGAGGCCAAGTCGGACGCGCTCCGCGAGCTGGCGGTCGCCGCGGCGGCCATCGACGGCGGCGGCTACCGCGGGCGGAAGGCGCAGGGCACGCTCCGCGAGCAACTCGGGCACGTCCCGCGCGAGATCGCCAAGAACCTCGGCGCGCAGAAGCTGGCCCAGTCGATCCCGATCGCCGGCGCGGCCGTGGGCGCCGGCGTCAACTACTGGTTCACGGACCAGACGGCGCAGGCGGCGGTGATGCTCAGCCGGGCGCTGTACCTGGAGCGGAAGGAGCGGCTGTAACGACGGGCTCCGCCCGCCTCGGCCCCGAGGCCGGCGGGGTCAGCGGTAGCGGTCGAACGCTGGCGGCGGGTCGTCGGCGATCGCGGCGCGGACCGGGACCTCGCGGGCGGCCTGCTCGGCGATCCACTCGCGGACGCCGTCGCGCTTCACCAGCGCCGCGCTCGTCTTGCCCGCGACCGTCCCGTAGATCGGCCGCTCCGTCCACGGGCGCGACTCGCCGAAGCCCGACCGGACGCCGCCGTAGGTCGAGGCGTCCCGGCCGTCGAGGCTGAAGCGGTCGTTCAAGTAACAGGCCGTCGCGAAGGCGTCGTCGGGTGTCGGGCGCCACTGGAGGATCTGGGCCCCCCAGTACATCCGGAGGTTGTTGTTCATCCAGCCGTCGAGCGTGAACTGCTTCTGCGCGGCGTTCCAGGTGTCGTCGTCGGTCTCGCCGTGGGCCAGCTCGTCGAGCGAGTAGAGCGCCGGGCGCGGGTCGTCGGCGTGGGCGCGGAGGGTCCGCTTCGCCTGCGAGGGGAGGCCGTCGAAGCGCGACCAGCCGTCGATCCAGAGGCACTGGTGGTGGTAGAACTCGCGCCAGGTCAGGAGCTCGTCCAAAAACTTGTAGCGCGCGGCGGGGTGGAGGGCGCCGGCGTCCTCGGCGTCGAGCGCGGCGCGGGCCACCTCGCGGGGCGACAGCACGCCGAAGTGCATCCACGGCGAGATCCGGGCCGAGCCGTCGAGTGCCGGGTTGTTGCGCGTCCACTTGTAGCGCTCGAGGACCTCGGCGACGGCGTGGTCGAGCCGGTCGAGCGCCGCGCTCCGGCCGCCGTGCCAGCCGTCCGGCGGCGGGACCGACAGGTCGACGCCGCACTCGGCGATCAGGTCGTCGAGCCCGTCGGCGTCGAGGTCGAGGATCTCCTCCGAGTCGAGCGCGAGGTCGCCGTCGAAGCGCGGCACGTCGGCGTCCTGCGTCAGGTCGGCCGCCAGGTGCGCGTCGCGGAGCGGGGTGTGGGCGGAGCGGAACGCCTTCGTCGAGCCGAGGTGGGGGGCGAGCGCCCGCATCGGGACCGCGCAGCAGGCGTCGACGGCGAGGACGGCCCGCTCGAGCCGCTCGGCCAGCCCGTCGGCGTACTCGCGCGTCACGAACGTGGGCACGTCGTCGACCACGACGGCGGCCGCGCGCTCGGCCAGCCGTGCCACGAGGTCGACCTCGGACTCCCCCTCGCGCCGGACCCACCGGACGAACCGGAGCCCGCGCCCGTCGACGCCGGCCTCCAGCTCCTGGCTCGCCTCGAGGATGAACCGGTGGAGCCGGTGCGAGGCGTACGGGTAGCGGTTCTCGAGCGCGTGGAGCACGACGACCGGCTTCCCGAGCCGGTTGCCCAGCGCGATGGCCGCGTCGAGCGCGGGGTTCTCCTCGGCCCGGAGCGCCTGCATCAGCCAGCACAGGACGTAGTCGGCGCCGGGGTCCGTGTCGTGGTCCGTGAGGCGGCGCGTCCGCTGGCGGAGGATCTCGAGGGGCGTCATGAGCGGGGCGGGTGGCCTCGCTCAACCTGCTCGCCTCGGCGCGGATTCGAGGTGGGCGCCTCTCCGGCGCGCCCTGAGGCCGGGGCTAGCGCCCGAAGATGCCGGCGTAGCGCCCGTAGCCCTCCGCGCGGAGCCGGTCGGCCGGGACGAACCGGAGGGCCGCCCCGTTCATGCAGTACCGGAGGCCCGTCGGGCGGGGCCCGTCGCGGAAGACGTGGCCGAGGTGCGAGTCCGCGACGGCCGAGCGGACCTCGACCCGCGCGACCCCCAGCGACCGGTCGACGTGCTCGGTCACGGCGCGCGGCGAGATCGGGCGGACGAAGCTGGGCCAGCCCGTCCCCGAGTCGTACTTGTCGCGCGACGAGAACAGGGCTTCACCGGAGACGACGTCGACGTAGATCCCGTCGCGGTGCTCGTCGTCGAGCGGGCTCGTCCCGGCGCGCTCGGTCGCGTCGCGCTGGGTGACGCGGTACTGGAGGTCGGTGAGCTGGCGGCGGAGCTGGGCGTCCGACGGCTTCTGCCAGTCGGCGGGCGGGGGCTGGGCGGCGGCGCCGAGGGCGGCCACGAGGGCGAGGAGCGGGAGTCGGCGGGTCATCGGGCGTCGGGGGAGACCGCCTCGGCGTCGAGCCGTCAGGTCGACGCCGTTCGGCGGGTGGGGGCGGGCGAGACGGTCGCTCTCCTGTCATCCTGAGCGAAGGATCTCGACGCCAGCGGTAGAGGCCGTCGCCCGCGCGAGCGACGGCCGCCGAGGTCGCGTAGAGAGCCTTCACTCCGTTCAGGGCGACGCGGTTTGGCAGCAAGGGGGGCTCGCGGGCTACGCGTCCTCGGCCTCGAACAGCGCGGCGTACTCGCCGTAGCCCTCGGCCTCGAGGTCGGCGGCCGGGACGAAGCGGAGGGCGGCCGAGTTCATGCAGTACCGGAGGCCCGTCGGCTCGGGGCCGTCCTCGAACACGTGCCCGAGGTGGCTGTCCGACGACGCCGAGCGGACCTCCGTCCGCGTCATGAACAGCGACTTGTCCTCCTTCGTCGTGACGGCGTCGTCGGAGACGGGCGCCCAGAAGCTGGGCCAGCCGGTCCCCGACTTGTACTTGGTGGTCGAGGCGAAGAGCGGCGTCCCGTCGACGACGTCGACGTAGAGGCCGGGCTCGGTGGTGTTCCAGTACGCGTTCGTGAAGGGGGGCTCGGTCCCGTCCTTCTGCGTGACGTAGTACTGCATGCGCGTGAGGCGCTCCTTCAGGGCGGCGTCGGACATGTCGACGGGGGCGGCCTCGGGGGCCGCGGCGGGGCGGAGGAACACGGCGCCGACCAGGACGAGGCCGGCGACGGCGAGCAGGGAGAGCGTGAGCGTCTTCATGGCTTAGAGCGCGGGGCCGAGGTGGCCGGCGGCGTCGCCCCAGAGCTGTTGGAGGCGCTCGTCGCGGCGGCACCCCGTCCGGTAGCGCTGGTAGTGGGCGGCGTTCGTCCGGTAGAAGTCCTGGTGGTAGGCCTCGGCCGCGTAGAACGGGGCGTCGTCGAGGACCGGGACGCGGATCACCTCGCCGAACCGCTCGGCGAGCTGGGCCTTCGTGGCCTCGGCCGCGGCGCGCTCCTCGGGCGTGCCCGCGAAGATGGCCGGGCGGTACGGGCTGCCGCGGTCGCAGAACTGGCCGCCGTCGTCGAGCGGGTCCACGTTGTGCCAGTAGACCTGGAGGAGCGTGTCGTACGGGACGACGGCCGGGTCGAAGACGACCTCGACCGACTCGTAGTGGCCGGTCGTCTTGGCCGAGACCTGGTCGTAGGTCGGGTTCGGGACGTTCCCACCCGCGAAGCCCGAGGTCACGGCGTAGACGCCGTCGAGCTCCTCGAACGGCTTCTCCATGCACCAGAAGCACCCGCCGGCGAAGACGACGGTGTCGGCCGAGGCGGGCGCGGCGGTCCCGACGGTGGGGCCGGCGGCGGGGAGCGGGTCGGACGTGCCGCACCCGGCGGCGAGCGTCGCGAGGACGACGGCGGGGAGGGCGAGGGCAGAGAGGAGGCGGCGCATGGCGGGGCGGCGTGGGCTCCCTAGACGACCCGAGCCCGCTCGGTATTCCGTCCTCTACCGAATGTTATCGGTCCGTGATCTCTCGGCGGGCTCTCGTCCGCCGCCCGGCTCCCCCCGCCTCGGGCCCGCGGCCGGAGGGGCTACCGCCCGGCCGTGCTCGTCTCGGTCCAGACCAGGATGACGCCGCACGTCCCGGACGTCGCGGCGTAGCGGGACGGGACCTGGGCCGGCCCGCGGTAGATCTCGACGGCCACGAGGCCGCGCGCCGACAGCCCCGGGAGGTCCTCCGTGAGCCACGTCGCCGGGGCCCCGTCGAGGTAGACGTCCATGACGCAGCCCTGGAGGTTCTCCTCCTCTTCCACCGCCAGCCGCTCCGCGTCGCGGTTCGTAAACGTGTCGACGAGGTAGCCGCTGTGCTTCGCGACGGCGACGGTGAAGCCCCGCCGCGTACGCTGGACGCGGAGGCCGCCCTCGCCGCGGAGCACGTCGTCGAGGGCCACCGGCGCCTTCCGGGCGATGTCCTCGGCCGTCAGGATCGTGCCGGCGCCTATCCGCGCGCGCTCGAAGAACCCGTCGCGCGTGAGCGCCGAGCGGTCGAGCGTCCGCGCCTCGACGACGACGTCGCCGAGCGGGCGGGCGGCGGGCGCCAGCTCGACGGCGAGCTCCCAGGGCCCGGGCGCCTCCAGGGTGACGGCGGCCTCGCGCGTCTCCCGCCCGACGAACGACACGCGCAGGACGTGCCGGCCGGGCCGGACCGCGGGGAAGACGACCTCGCCGTCGGCGTCGGTCGAGCCACCCGATGCGCCGAGGAGCACCGACGCCCCCGCGACCGGCGCGCCCTCGGGCGTCTCGACGGCCACGGTGAACGGGGACCGATCCTGCGCCGACGCCGCGACCGCTGCGAGGACGGAGAGGACGACGAGCGATCGGACCATGACGAGACCGGGGGTGGGATGAGAGGCTACATGTGGGCCGCAGTCTGTCGCCAGGGAGGAACGCGGCCCCCCTCCGCCTCGGCGCCGACCCGTCAGGCCGCCGCCGTCGGGCGGCCGGGCTGGCGCGAAGGGCTCGGGGAGGCCCCCGGGCGCCGGCCTCCCTAGCTTGACGGGCCGCACCCCCGCTCCCCCATGGCCCTCGTCGCGATCGTCGGCCGCCCCAACGTGGGCAAGTCGACCCTGTTCAACCGGCTCACCGAAGAGCGCCGCGCCATCGTCGACGACCAGCCCGGCGTCACGCGCGACCGCCTGTTCGGGACCGTCGAGTGGACCGGCCGGACGTTCGACCTCGTCGACACCGGCGGGCTCGTCCCGCGCTCGGCCGAGCGGTTCGACGCGGCCATCCGCGAGCAGGTCATGCTCACGCTCGAGGAGGCCGACGTCATCCTGTTCGTCGTCGACACGCTCACGGGCGTCTCCGACCTCGACGCCGAGGTGGCCGGGCTCCTCCGCCGCGCCGAGCAGCCCGTGATCGTCGTCGCCAACAAGGCCGACAACCCGGCCCGGGCCCTCGAGGCGACGGAGTTCTGGGGCCTCGGGTTCGAGCAGATGTTCCCCCTCAGCGCCGTCAACGGGACCGGCACGGGCGACTTCCTCGACGCCGTCGTGGCCGCGTTGCCGGACGAGCCGGAGCCCGTCGACGAGCCCGACGTCCCGCGCATCGCGTTCCTCGGCCGGCCCAACGTGGGCAAGTCGTCGCTCGCCAACAAGCTCCTCGGGCGGACGCGCTCGATCGTGACCGAGGTGGCCGGGACCACGCGCGACGCCGTCGACGCCCGGCTCACGGTCGGGGAGGGCGAGGACGCCCGCGACGTGATCCTCGTCGACACGGCCGGGCTCCGCAAAAAGGCCCGCGTGCGCGAGAACGTCGAGTTCTACTCGACGCTCCGGACCGAGCGCGCGCTCCAGTCGTGCGACGTCGCCGTCGTGCTCATCGACGGCGCGCGCGGGCTCGAGTCGCAGGACGCCCGCGTGCTCCGCGACGCCGAGAAGCTGAAGAAGGGGATGGTCATCGTCGTCAACAAGTGGGACCTCGTCGACAAGGAGACGAACACGGCCCGCGACGTCGACCGGATGATCCGCGAGCGGATGGGGCTCATCGACTTCGTCCCCGTCGTGTTCGCCTCGGCGCTGACCGGCCAGCGGGCCGAGAAGGTGCTCCAGGTCGCGCTGAAGGTGTTCGACGAGCGCCGCAAACGGGTCCAGACGGCGAAGCTCAACGAGGTGGTCGAGGCCGCCGTGCGCCGCCAGCCGCCGCCGAGCCTGAACGGCCAGTACATCAAGATCAAGTACGCCAGCCAGGTCCGTGACGAGCCGCCGGTCTTCGCGTTCTTCTGCAACCAGCCGCAGGGCGTCAAGGAGAGCTACCGGCGGTACCTCGAGAACCGGCTCCGCGAGGCGTTCGGCTTCGAGGGCGTCCCGCTGACGCTGAGCTTCAAGCGGAAGTAGGGGCGACCCGCCGGGTCGCCCCGCCCGCCCGGCGGCGCCCGGCCTGCCCACCTCGGCGGCGAGGCGGGCCTGCTCGGCGTGACGTGGACCGTGCCGGTCGCGGCAGGCCGAGGGGCCCCCGTCCGTCGCATGCGTCCGCTCGTTCTCGTCTCCGTCCTGCTCGCCGCGTCCGCCTGCGCTCCCCCGGTCGGCCCGGCGGTTCCCGTCGCGCCGCACCGCCCGAGCGGGTGCGACCCCGAGGTGGTCCGCGTCGAGCTCCAGCGCTTCGTCCACCCCGACGCGTTCGCCGCCGTGCTGCGCGGCGCGCCCGACTCCGTCGCGTCCGCGGCGTCGCTCCGGGGGCGCTGGCGGCGCGACGACGCGTGGTCGGTGATCCTCGACGTCCGGCCGGAGCGGGCCGCGGAGGTCGCGGCCTGGTCCCGAGGGGACGAGGCGCTCGTCCGGTACGCGGGCGTCGAGCCCTCGCCGTGCGCGTGGGAGGCCTGGGAAGACGGCGGCGCGTACGGCGGGGCGTTCCCGCTCGACGGCGCCGTGGCGTTCTCCGACGGCGAGTGGGTCGTCGAGTCCGAGCAGGCCACGCTCGTCCCGCTCGACCTGCCGCCGGAGCTTCGCGACGTCGGCCGCGCCCTCCGTGCCGTGGTGGAGCTGGCTGGCCCTCGGCCGACCCTCATCGACCCCCGACCCACCGTCCGGCTCGTCTCGCTCGGCGAGCCGGAACTGGACGTCTCCTGCAGAGACTACGCCGGGGGCCACGTGAGCGTGACCCTCCGAGACGGGGTCCCATGGAGCCGGTTCGAGGCCTACCTCGGGCCGCTCGGCCTGGAGACGATCCGCGCGTCGGGGTACGAGCGGTGGAGCGGGACCGTGGCGGTGCCCGTCGGCCAGGAGGCCCTGTGGGCGATCCGGTTCGAGCGCGACGCGTGGCCCCTCGTCGACGCCGCACGCGAGCCCCTCCGCGCCCG
>CAXRFJ010000520.1:0-2797 GCA_964229475.1 Rubrivirga sp. | reverse complement strand
AGCTGGTCGGGCTCGGAGGCCACGGCGAGCTGGACGGCCGCGAGCGCGTCGACGATGCCCCAGCCGAGCAGGGTGGTCGGCGCCGTGGCCTGGCTGGCCGTCACGCGGAGGACGTCGCGGACCTCGATCGGGCCGAGCCCGGGCCGGGCCTGGAGGATCTGCGCCACGACGCCCGTCACCATCGGCGCGGCGAACGACGTCCCGTTGCTGGAGGCGTAGCTCCGGTTCGGTGTGGCGACGAAGACGCCGCCGCCCAGGGCCGCCACGTCGGGCTTGGTCCGCCCGTCGGCCGTCGGGCCGACCGACGAGAAGCTGGCGCGGGCCCCGTTCGAGCGGACGGCGCCGACGGTGATGGCCGAGTCGGCGTCCGCCGGGGCCGTGATGATCTGCCAGGCGCTGCCGCCCTCGTTGCCGGCCGCGACCACGACCACGAGCCCGCGCGCGGCGGCCCGGTCCACGGCCCGCGTCACGATCGCCGTCTCGCCGTCCATGTCCGACGGCGCGTAGTCGCCCTCGCCGGCGTCGAACGTGCTGTAGCCGAGCGAGATGTTGACGACGTCGGCGCCGTTGGCCTCCATCCACTCGAGCCCCGCCACGAGCGCGTCCTCCTCGGCGTGCGTCTCGGTCGGGGCGTACTCGGTCGTGGCCGCGAGGACCTCGGCGTCGAAGGCCGGCCCGACGAGCTGGCCGTCGGCGTGGCCGAGCGTGACCGACGAGACCGAGAGCCCGTGGGTGTTGGACTGCGTGGCCGGGGCGAAGGACGTCACGCCGACGAGCCGCCCGTCGGCCCCGATGTCGGAGAGGGCCGGGTGGTCGAAGTCGAAGAGCGTGTCGAGGAAGCCGACGCGGACGCCGGCGCCGGTCCAGCCCGCCTCGATGGCCGCGTCGGCCCGGACGGTCGCGAGCTGGGCGGCGGACGCCCCGTAGTCGAGCCGGACGAGCGACGCGGCCGGCGCCGCCTCGACCACGCTCGGGGCCACCCGGGCCTCGGCGAACCGCCCCACGGGCCGGACCTCGCGGACGAACGGGAGCGCGCGGACGGCCTCGTGCTGGACCGCCGTGAGGTCGGCGCTGACCGCGCCCAGCCACCGGCTCTCGACGACGGGCTCCACGCCGAGGCGGGCCAGCTCGGCCCGGGCGGCGGGCGCCAGCGCCCGGTCGGGGGCGGTCCCGGGCGTGCCCCGGAGCGCGCGGCGGGCCAGGGCGCGGTCGCCCGGCGGCGGGGCGTCGACCGTCGCGGAGACGACGATCCAGTAGCGGCCGGTCGCGGCGGGCTGGGCCGCCAGCGGCAGCACGAAGACGGCGAGGGCGAGGCTGAGGGCGCGGCGCATAGGAGAAGGGGGCGTGGGCGGAAGGTCCGCCTCGGCGCCCTCGATCGCCAGTCGAGAACCGGCCTCGGTCGGAAGCGCTTCCGTCAATTCCGGCCCGGCCTTGACGAGGCCTGCTGGGGGCGGTATCGTAGCCGAGACTTGTAAGCGCTTACACACCTCCGCGTGCCCGTCACCATCTACGACATCGCCGAGGGAGCGGACGTGTCGATCGCGACCGTCTCGCGCGCCTTCAACGGGCACCCCCGGGTGTCCGAGTCGACGCGCGAGCGCGTGTTCGCCGTGGCCCGGGCGCTCGGCTACGAGCCCCACGCGAGCGCGCAGAGCCTCGCCCGCCAGAATACGCACCTGATCTCGGCGGTCGTCCCGATCATGACGTCGGCCTTCTTCATGGAGGTCCTCCGCGGGATCCAGGACCGGCTCGAGGAGAGCCACTACGACCTCGTCGTCTACGCCAGCCGGACGCTCGACTCCATCGGCGGGCAGCTCTCGCGGGCCGTCCCGCGCGGCCGGGCCGACGGGATGCTCCTCGTCTCGACCCCCATCACTGACGCCCGCGTCCGCCAGATCCTCGCCGCCCGCCAGCCGGTCGTCCTCGTCGACGCGTACCACGACGACGTCGACTCGGTGACGGTCGACAACCGCCGCGGCGGGGCCGTCGCCACGCGCCACCTGCTCGACAAGGGCCACGAGCGGATCGGGCTGATCCTCCCGGTCGTGGGCTCTCGGCCGTCGGACCAGCGCCGGGCGGGCTACGAGGACGCCCTCCGCGAGGCCGGCCTCGAGGTCGACGAGGACCTCATCGTCCACTCGGTCTGGGACCACGTCCACCACGGCTACACGCGCTACGCCGGCTACCAGGGGATGCGCGAGCTGCTGACCCGCTTCGAGGGCCGCGACGACGGCCCGACCGCCGTCTTCGCCGCGGCCGACGTCCTGGCCTACGGCGCGCTCCGCGCCGGCCGCGAGGCCGACCTCCGCGCCCCCCGCGACATCGACGTCATCGGGTTCGACGACATCGAGCCGAGCGCCTACGCCGGCCTCTCGACGGTCCGCCAGCCGATGTACGAGATGGGCAAGATGGCGACCGAGCTCCTCATGCGCCGGCTCGACGACCCGACCTCGCCGGCCCAGCACACCGTGTTCGCGCCGAGCCTCGTCGTGCGCGAGTCGACCGGGGGGGAGGGCGGCGCCCTCGTCTCGTAGCCCGCGGACGGCCCACCCGAACGGCGGCCCGCGCCGCGTTCCCCACCCATGCGCGCGCCCCGTCTCCCTGCCCTCGTCCTGCTGGCGGCGTCGACCCTGATGGGGGCGGCGGCCGGCGCCCAGCCCGCGCCGCCCGAGTGGGCCCGCGACGCCGTCTGGTACCAGGTCTTCCCCGAGCGCTTCGCCAACGGCGACCCGGCGAACGACCCGACGCGGGCCTCGCTCGAGACCCCGGCCCGCGTGGGCGACGGCTGGGCCGTCAC
>CAXRFJ010000519.1:0-15533 GCA_964229475.1 Rubrivirga sp. | reverse complement strand
CGGCGCCGCCGTTGGTCGTCTGCCAGCCGTCGGCCCAGTCGTAGATCCACTGGGCGTCGGCCGTCATGAGGCGGACGCAGCCGTGGCTCGCGGCGCCGGTCGTCGGGAGCGCGTAGTACTGGTGGACGTGGATGCCGCGGCGGTCGTGGAAGTTGAACACCCAGCGCATGTCCCAGCTCTGGCCCGGCGGCGAGAGCGTGCTCACGCGGTGGAGCTCCTTCCAGTTGAAGTTGAACCGGCCGTTCGGCGTCTCGGAGCCGTCGGCGCCGGTCGAGACGAGGCCCCACCGCGCGAGGCGGCCGTTCTCGTAGCCGGCCCACGCCTGGACGCCCTTGTGGATGACGAACAGCTTGTCGAACGGCTCGCCGCCCGCGTAGTGCAGCGGGAACGGGCTGTAGGCCCGCGGGTCGGCGCCGACCTCGCTGGGCAGCACGATCGTGTCGCCGGTCCGGAGCTCCTGGATAAAGACGCCGTTGAGGAAGGCGACCATCCCGTTGAGCCGGTCGCGCCCCGTCTGGGCGTCGCCGCCGCCGACCTCCTGGTAGAGCTCGTGCCGCGCGAGGATCGAGTTGCCGGTCTCGTGGTCGAGCGTGTAGTAGCGGTACGTCACCGACGGGACCTCGGCGAGGCTCTCGGCGCGGTTGGCGTAGAGGAGCTCGGCGAGGCGGTCCTGGTTGTAGAGCGACCGGTCGCTCAGGGCGTGCGGCGCGGCGGCGGGCCCCGCGAGGACGACGGCGAGGAGGAGACGAAGGCGCATTGGGTGGGAAGGGTGGCGCGGCCCGAAGAACGCGCGCGGCGCCCCTTTCGTTCAGGCCGCCCCCGGGGATCTGGCGCGAATCCGCCCCCCACGACCCCGTTCTCGGCGAGCCCTCAGCGGCCGGCGGCCGGACTCCTCAGCCAGGGGGGACCGCACGCGGGGGCACCGCGCCCTCCCCACCGCGTCGCCCCGGGCCGGACGAGACACGCCGACGGGACGAGCCCCCCTCACGCCTCACGGCACGATCCACCAGATGTAGCCGGCGTAGCCGAGGAGCAGCACGACGCCCTCCCACCGGCGCGTCCGCCCGCCGGTCACGAGGAAGACCAGCGTGAGGACGCCGAACCCGGCCATGATGGCGAGCACGTCGGCCCCGACGCCGACGGCGGCGATGGGCGCCGCCAGCGCGGCCGGGCCGAGCACGCTGAACACGTTGAAGATGTTGGACCCGACGGCGTTGCCGAGCGCGATCTCGGCCTCGCCGCGGCGCGCGGCCACGACCGTCGTCGCCAGCTCCGGGAGGCTCGTCCCGAGCGCGACGAGCGTGAGCCCGACCACGGCCTCGCTCACGCCGAGCCGGCCGGCGGCCTCGACGGCCCCGGCCAGCAGGAGGTCGGCCCCGTAGACGAGGAGCGCGATGCCGCCGACGACCAGCAGGAGGTGCCGCTTGAAGCCGACCGCCGCCTCGTGCATCGCGTCGCGGACCTCCGGCGGCAGCGCCGCCCGCCGCGCCCGCTCGTCCCGCCGCGACGTCCGGATCCCGTCGACCGTGTAGATCACGGCCGCGCACAGAAGGAGGGCGCCCTCCCACCGCACCAGCTCGCCGTCGAGCAGGAACAGCACGAGGACCGCCATCGACGCGAGCATCACGGGCACGTCGTGGCGCACCAGCTTCCGGTCGACGGCCATCGGCGAGAGCACGGCGGCCACGCCCACGATCAGCCCGAGGTTGGCCACGTTGGACCCGACGACGTTCCCGATCGCCACGCCGCCCTCGCCCGCCAGCGCGGCCTGCACGCTGACCACGAGCTCCGGGCTCGACGTCCCGATCGCCACGACCGTCAGGCCGACGACGAGCGGCGAGATCCCGATCCGCAGCGCCAGCGCCGACGCGCCGCGCACGAGGCCCTCGGCGCCGGCCAGCAGCAGGAGCACGCCCCCGCCCATCGCAAGCAGGCTCTGGGTCAGGGTCATCGAAACGGTCCGGGGGCGGCGACGGGGGGACGTCTCCAGACAAGCGCGCCCCGCCCGCCGTTCCCGCGCGGCCCGCTACTCCGTCTCGGCGCCGCCCGCGTCGCGCCAGCGGAGGCCGACGCGGACCGGCCGGTGGTCCGAGAACGTGACGGGCGTCGTGGTCGCGGCGGTCACCTCGAGGGCGGGGTCGGCGAGGACGTAGTCGATGCGGACGAACGGGCGCTCGGCGTGGTACGTCCGGCCCCAGTCGCGCCCGCCGGCGGCCTGCGTGGCGTCGGCCCGGGAGACGCCGCCGGCCGTGCGGAGGCGGTGGTAGCTCCAGTTGTCGGCCGTCGAGTTGAAGTCGCCCGCGACGACGACCGGGAGCGTCTCCTCGGCGATGGCGTCGGCGATCTGGTCGGCCTCGTCGCCGCGACGGGCGTAGACGGAGCGGTACTGGCGGAGGTACGGGGCCCACGTCGCGGGGCTCAGGAGGCTCACGGCGTCGTCCTCCCACGGCTTCGGCGAGCCGAACGAGCGGAGGTGGACGTTGTAGACGACGAACTCGCGCCCCCGCCAGCGGAGGCGCGACCGGAGCGCGAGCGACACGTCGGGGTCACGCTCGACGCCGATGATGAGCACCTCCTGCTCGACGACCTCGACGCCCGCCCCGTCGCGCACGAAGAAGGCCACGTCGGTCGCGTTGTTCTGCCAGCCGGGGTGGTTGGCCAGCCGCGCCGGCATCTCGAGCCGGTACGGCAGCCGCGTCCGGACGGCCTCGACCTGGACGCCCTCCACCGACGGGCCGCGGACGCGGGTCGCCACGCGGGCGTCCTGCATGAGGAGCACGTCGGGCGCCGCGTCCCGCACGAACGCCACGACGGAGTCGGCCAGGGCCTCACGGCTGGGCCCGCTCTGCGGGATGTTGAACGTGGTGAGCACGAGGTCGTCGGGCGCGGCCGTGCCCGCCTCGGCGAGCCGCCCCAGGCCGCCGGCCCGGACGCCGACGAGCAGGAGCAGGACCGCGTGGACCGCGACGGCCCGCCACCGCCGCCCGAGCAGCCACAGCACGCCGACCGCCGCCAGCGCCCACGACGCGTACGGCAGGCCGATGGCGAGGAGCTGGGCCCACCAGTAGGGCCGCGGCGGGAGCCACGGCGCCGCGAGCCCCACGAGCACGGCGACCGCCACGGGCGCCTCCGCGAGGGCCAGCAGCGCCCACCCGATCCGGCCCCGACGCGGGCGCGCGGTCTGCTCAGTCACGGCTGGCCCGGTCGAGCGCCTCCTTCTCCTCCTTGGTCAGGCTGTCGTAGCCCTTCTCGAGGATCTTGTCGAGGATCGCGTCCACGTCGAGCGGCGCGCTCGGCGCCGGGCGGGACCGGGAGCCGCCGGCCGACGCCGTCGACCGCCCGAACGGGCTCTTGCGCACCGGCGCGGCCGTCGGGGCCGAGCGACGGCGGCGCGCGCCGAAGAACGGGGCGGCCCAGAACGCCGGGTCGCGGCCCGCCCGTTGCGCGCGCCCGAACAGGACGCCCGCCAGCGCCGCGCCCAGCACCGTGAGGTCCGCCGAGAAGGCGAGGCTGAGGACCACGAACCCGACCGCGATCCACTTCATCGGGACGACGCCCAGCAGGAAGAGGCCAATCTGGCGGTCCGGGTGGAGCGTCGCCACGGCACAGAGGACGGCCGTCACGGGCGTCCACAGGCCGAAGTAGAACGCGCGCGGCATCGGCAGGACGGCGCCGAGGGCGAGCCCGACCGCGGCCCCGCCGAGCGCGCCGAGGACGTAGAGCCCGAACAGCCGGTGCGCCCCGTAGCGCTCCTCGTAGTCCCGCCCCATCCACTGGAGCCAGTAGAACCCGAACACGAACGAGATCAGCCCGAAGAACCCGCCGAAGGCGTTGACGAACCCGTAGGTCAGCGGCGTCCACGGCACGCGGAGCGCGGCCTCGGGGCTCGCCGGCAGCGTGAGCCACTCGACGACGACGATCGCGGGCACGCCGAACGCCGCCAGGAGGGCCAGCACGACGTACGCGAGGTACGTCACGAGGTTGACCGTCAGCAGCAGCCGGAGGGCCGGCGGGAGCGCGGCCCGCCACAGCTGGAACCGGAAGAGCGGGGAGTCGGCGGCGGCCATGCCTGGGGCGAGGTCCGGGTTAGAGGGGGCGGGTCCGGGGCCGGACGGGCAGCCGCCCGAGCCAGTACAGCACGACGACGGCCCCGGTCAGCATCCCGCCGAGGTGGGCGAAGTGGGCCACGCCGGCCTGGACGTCGGTGACCCCGGCGAACAGGCTGAACGCGGCGTACCCGAGCACGAACCACTTGGCCGGGATCGGGAACGGGAAAAATAGGAGGTAGATCGGCGACTCGGGGTAGAGAAGCCCGAACGCGGCCATCACGCCCAGCACGCCGCCCGAAGCGCCCAGCGTGGGGATCGGGATGCCCGTCCCGTCGCCCATCAGGAACGGCCACGACGTGACGGCCACCTGGAGCAGGCTCGCCCCGAGCACGCACGCGAGGTAGAACCCGAGGAACCGCCGCGACCCCATCGCCCGCTCGATGGCCCCGCCGAACATCCACAGCCCGAACATGTTGAACAGGATGTGGCCGAACCCGTCGTGGAGGAACGCGCTCGTCACGAGCTGCCACGGCCCAAACGTCCCGAACTGGACGAGCCCGTCGCGGAACTGGATGGCCTCGGGGCCCCCGATGGGCCACAGCGCGAAGAGCCGCGTGATCGTGTCGAACGGCTCCGTCGTCCGCGCCTCGAAGATGATCTGGGCCAGGAACGCGAGCCCGTTCAGGATCAAGAGGTTCTTGACGACCGGCGGGAACAGGCCGAACGAGGAGGGCGGGCGGTACGCGTTCTGCACGGGCGGGCGGGGGGACGCCGAGGGGTGGACGCCGCGAACGGGGGGCTGCGGGGGAAGTTGCGCACGCCTCAGCGCTCCCGTGGGCCCTCGCAAAGGCTTCGTCCGCCCGGCCGACCCCGCCTGCCTCGGCGCCGGCGGCGGCCGTCGCGTCGGCGAGCGGAGCGCGACGGGGAGGGAGCGCTCCGCGCCGCTCGGGAGGGAACGACACCCCCGGCTCCTGGCCGCACGCGCCTCCCGGGTCGAAGAATCCTCGGAGCGGGCGCGACTGGGGGAGGGCGACCGTTTCTTGCCCCGACTCGCCGGGCTCCGGCCCCACCGTCCCCCTGCTCCTCCTCCTCTCGGACCTCCACCTCGGCCGCGGCACGCGCGACGCCACGCGCGCGGCCGAACGGGACGCCGTCGCCCTCCTCCGGGCGCACGAGCGCGAGATCGTGGAGGGCGGCGGCACGCTCGTGCTCCTCGGCGACGTGTACGACCAGTACATCGAGTACCGGCACCTCGTCCCGAAGGCCGCGCCGCGGCTCGTCGGGCTGCTGGCGGAGTGGTGCGACCGCGGCGCCGAGGTCGTCTACGTGGTCGGGAATCGGGACCCGTGGCACCTCGACTTTTTCGAGCGCGACGTCGGCCTGACGCTCGTGCGGGAGGCCTGGGAACCGCGCCGCGACGGGCGGTCCCTGTATATTGCCCACGGCGACGCCTACGACGCCGCCGACCGGCTCTCCCCCCGTCTGAAGCCGCTCCTCCGAGCCCCGCTCATGGCCCGCCTCTACCGCATGGGCCTGCCCGGCGACGCCGGCTACGCCCTCGCCCGTCGCTTCGCCCGGACCTTCGGGACCGACGGCGCGCCCGACCCCGCGACGGACGCCCGCCTCGCCGAGGCGGCCCGCCAGCGGCTCGAGGGCACCGCGGCCGACCTCGTCGCGTTCGGGCACTCGCACCAGGAGGCCCTCACGGAGACGCCGCACGGGACGTACCTGAACCCTGGCTACTGGTTCGGCCGTCGAACGTTCGCCCGCCTCGACGCCGACGGCCCCGCCCTCCTCCGCTGGCGCGACGGGGCCGCCGAGCCCCGCGCCCCGGCCGGCCCCGCCCGCCTCGGCGGCGCGGCCGAGGCGGACCGACCCGCGGGCCGCCCCCTGGCGGCCCCCACCCCCTAGACTCTGGACCTCCGGCGCCCCGCGCCCGGCCCCATGGACGACCCGCAGTACACCGACGACGAGCTCGAGACCTTCTTCGGCTCGCCCGACGCCCGCCACGCCGCCCGCGACGAGCGGCGCGGCGCCGCCGCCCCTGCGGCCCGCCGCCGCGCCCGGTCCGCCGAGGACGACGAGCTCGCCTCGTTCTTCGGCTCCCCCGACGCCCGGACGCCCGGCGGCGACGGCGCCGCGCGCGACGCCGGGCTCGTGCCGCCGACGGCCCCGGCCGCCCCGCCCCCGCCGACCGGCCCCGCCGCCGAGCGCCGCCGCCGCGTCGGGCGCGCGCGGGCGGTCGTGCTCGGGCTGATCGGGCTCGGCGTGTTCGCCGGGCTCGGCGTCATCGCGTACCTCAGCCAGAACCTCCCGTCGTTCGAGCAGATCGAGAACACGGAGAACCTCCTCGCCACCCAGGTCCTCACGGCCGACGGCCAGGAGCTCGCCCGCTACTACGCCGACGAGAACCGGACGTGGGTCGGGCTCGACGAGATGAGCGCGCACGTCCCGCAGGCCCTCATCGCGACGGAGGACCGCCGGTTCTACGACCACTGGGGCGTCGACCTCTACGCCTTCGGGGCCATCCTCAAGGACTTCGTGACGTCGGGCGAGGCCCGCGGCGCGTCGACCATCACGATGCAGCTGGCCCGGAACCTGTACCGCGACGCGACCGGCTTCCGCGTCGGCGAGAAGTCCGTCGTCCGCAAGGCCAAGGAGATCCTCATCGCCGTCCGCCTCGAGCGGACGTACACGAAGCCGGAGATCCTCGAGGCCTACCTCAACACGGTCCCGTTCCTCTACAACGCCTACGGCATCGAGGCCGCGAGCCAGACGTTCTTCTCGAAGCCGGCGCTCGACCTCGACGCCAGCGAGAGCGCCACGCTCGTCGGGATGCTCGCGGCCAACAGCCGCTACAACCCGTGCCTCGCCGAGGGCGGCGTCTCGGCCGAGTGCCTCGACGCCGAGGGCAACCTCATCACGGAGAGCCAGAACGAGGCCGCCATCAACCGGCGGAACGTCGTGCTGATGAACATGCGGAACCAGGGCGTCCTCGACGAGGCGGCCTACCAGGCGGCCCGCGAGGCGCCGATCCGCATCGCGTTCGACGTCTACAGCCACGAGGACAACATCGCGCCGCACTTCGCGGAGGTCCTCCGCCTGTGGTTCCGCGAGTGGGCCGAGGCCAACGGCTACGACCCCTACGAGGACGGCCTCGTCATCCACACGACGATCGACAGCCGGATGCAGGCCATCGCGGCCGAGGCCGTCGAGGAGGAGATGGACCGGCTCCAGGGCATCGTCGACCGCGGCTGGGGCACGTCGGCGAACCCGTTCGGGTACTGGTGGAGCCGGAATACGGCCGTCGTCAACGAGTACATCCGCGAGACCGACCGCTTCCGCCGGCTGACGACCGAGGGCGCCTCGGCCGAGGCGGCCGTCGCCGAGCTCCGCCAGAACGGGGCCTTCATGGACTCGCTCAAGCAGGCCCGCACGCGCCTCGAGGCCGGCCTCATCGCCATGGACCCGACGAGCGGCCAGGTCAAGGCGTGGGTCGGCGGGCGCGACTTCGTGCTCAACAAGTACGACCACGGCGGGCAGGCCCGCCGCCAGCCGGGCTCGACATTCAAGCTGTTCGCCTACACGACGGCGTTCAACAACGGGTACTCCCCGCAGTCGGGCGTCTTCGACAGCCCCTTCCGCTGGGGCGACTGGGCCCCGAGCAACTCGGGCGGCGGCTACGCCGGCTACACGACGCTCGCCGAGGGCCTCCGGAGCTCCCGCAACGTCGTCGCGGCCCGGATCACGAAGCACTTCGGGACGAGCGAGATCGCGCGGACGGCCTACCAGATGGGGATCCGCACGCCGCTCGAGCTCACGGAGTTCGACGCCGAGACGTGCCCGCCCTTCGAGGCCCGCAAGAACGACTGCTACCCGCGCTCGATCGCGCTCGGCACGCAAGACGTCTCGCTCCTCGAGATGGTCACGGCCTACGCCACGGTCGCCAACTACGGCGTCTACCACGGCCCGACGCTCCAGGAGGAGCGCCCCCAGAACGCCGACGTGCCCCCGCAGATCGTCCTCGCCGTCGACCGGATCGAGGACCGCTACGGCAACGTGATTGAGGACTTCACGCCGGTCGCCCGCGAGGTCCTCAACCCGAGCACGGCCTACACCACGTTCGACGCCATGCGCGCCGTCGTCCGCGCCGGCACGGGCCGCGGGATGGGCGCCTTCCGGAACGTCGGCAACCTCGACATGGCCGGCAAGACGGGCACGACGCAGGAGAACGCCGACGGCTGGTTCATCGGCATGACGCCGCAGCTCGTCGTCGGCTCGTGGACCGGCTTCGACGACCGCCGCATCAAGTACCCCTCGACGTCGGTCGGCCAGGGCGGGCGGACGGGCCTCCGCAACGTCGGCGCGTTCTTCAGCAAGCTCCAGACCGACGGGCCCGAGGACATCCGCCTCGACCCGGACCTCGACTTGGAGCGGCCCGAGGACTACCAGCCGCCGACGCGCCGGAGCCGGATCGGCGACACGGGCTACTGGCCGGGCGACAGCCGCTCGCGCCGCTCGCGCGGCGGGTCCTCGGCCGGCGGCAACAGCCAGAACGAGACGGCCGACCGGCCGGCCCGCGAGATGATCGACCGGTTCCGCCAGCGCGAGCGCTCGGCGCCGGCGCCCGAGCCGCGCCCGCAGACCAACGGCGGCGGCTCCGGCGGCCGGATCGGCTGGTAAGACCAAGAGGGATCGAGGGAGGAGGGATTCGGGATGAGACCGCCCCGGATCCCTCCATCCCGCATCCCCTATCCCTCCACGTGAAAGTCCTCCACTGCGCCGACGTCCACCTCGGGTACGAGACGCACGGGCGGCTCGACCCGGCGACCGGGCTCAACACGCGGCTCCTCGACTTCCGCCGCTGCTTCGACGTCGTCGTCCAGCGGGCGCTCGACGAGGACGTCGACCTGTTCCTGTTCGCGGGCGACGCCTACCGCACGGCCGACCCCACGCCGACGCAGCAGCGCCAGTTCGCCGAGGCGCTCCGGCCGGTCCTCGACGCCGGCATCCCCGTCGCCATGATCGTGGGCAACCACGACCACCCGGTCAGCTTCGGGAAGGCGTCGTCGGTCGACATCTTCGGCGTGCTCGACGGGGCCGTCGACGTGTTCGCCCGGCCGACGTTCCGGGCCGAGGGGCACCCGGGCGGGCCGATCCAGACGAAGAGCGGGCCGGTCCAGCTCGTCGCCCTCCCCTGGCCCATCCGCTCGAAGATCCTCGCGCGCGACGAGTACCGCGGCAAGACGCCCCACGAGATCCGCCAGCTGGTCGAGGAGACCTACACGGCGTTCGTCCGGCTCTGCGCGGCCGAGGCCGACCCGGCCGTGCCGCTGGTCGTCGCGGCGCACCTGACGGTCCAGGGCTCGGAGCTGAGCGGGAGCGAGCGGGCCAGCCTCATCGCCCACGAGCCCACGTTCACGGTCGCCCAGCTGGCCCAGCCGGGGGTCGACTACGTCGCGCTCGGGCACATCCACCGGTTCCAGGACCGCAACGCGGAGGCGTTCGCGCGCGGCGACGGCCCGCCCGTCGTCTACTCGTCGTCGATCGAGCGGATCTCGTTCAAGGAGCACGACGCCGACAAGGGGTTCGTGCTCGTGGACATCGACCCGGAGGGCGAGCCGGGGCGGCGGACGGCGTTCGAGTTCGTCCCCACGCCGGCCCGCCGGTTCGTCCCGATCGCCGTCGACGCGACCGAGGCCGAGGACCCGACGACGGCCGTCCTCCAGGAGATCGCGCGGCACGACATCGGCGACGCCGTCGTCCGCGTGCGGTACCGCGTGGGCGAGGAGCAGCCGCCGGTCGACGAGGCGGCGATCCGCACGGCCCTGGCCCCGGCCGACACGGTCGCGGCGGTCGAGCGCGAGCTCGACGGCGTCGAGCGCCAGCGGCGCACGGTCGTCCGCACGGACACGTCGCTGAAGGAGGCCGTCGAGCGCTACGTCGGGCAGCACGAGACCCTCGAGAAGATCAAGGACGAGCTCGTGGCCGCGGCCCTCGAGATCGAGCGCGAGGTCGACGAGGCGCGCTAGCCCGGGCGCGTCCGCCCCGGCGCCGAGGCGGAGCTACGCGGCGTCGGGCGTCTCCGTCCAGACCCGGCACGACGCGGCCAGCGCCTCCGCCGCGTCGACGGCCCCGTCCTCGGCGTCGAACGCGCCGACGACGGCCGCGCCCGTGCCCGACAGCACGGCGTGCCCGGCGCCGGCGTCGAGCAGCGCCTCCCGGGCGGCGCGGATCTCGGGGTGCGCGGCCTCCACCGGGCCCTGGAAGTCGTTCGTCACCTCGGCCCGCCAGCGGGCGAGGTCGTTCGAGGCCACGGCCGCGGCGAGGTCCGGACGGGCCCCGTCGTCGGGTGCGATGCCGGCGAACGCCTCGGCCGTCGAGACGTGGACGGGCGGGACGGCGACGACGAGCCAGAACGGGCACCGGTACGGCTGGCCGTCGGCGCCGAGGAGCGGGTCGAGCCGCTCGCCGCGGCCGGTCCCGTGGGCCGCGACGCCGTCGAGGAAGAACGGGACGTCGGAGCCGAGGTCGAGCGCGATCTCGCGGAGGGCGGCCTCGGGGAGGTCGAGCGACCAGAGGCCGGCGAGGAGGCGGAGCGCCGCGGCGGCGTCGGACGAGCCGCCCCCTAGCCCGGCGCCGTAGGGCACGCGCTTGTCGAGGTGGAGCGCCGCCCCGAGCCCGGGCGCGCCGGCCCACCGCCGGAGCGCGAGCGCGGCGCGGACGACGAGGTTCGAGGCGTCCGTGGGGAGCCCGGGGTCGGAGGTGGTCAGCACGACCTCGCCGGCCGGCTGGGCCGCGAGCCGGTCGGCCCAGCCGAGGGGCAGGAAGACCGTGGCGAGGTCGTGGAAGCCGTCGGGGCGGCGGCGGAGGACGTGGAGGCCGAGGTTGACCTTGGCGGGGGCGCGGCGGGCGGGCACGGGCACGACGGGGGACGGGGCCCCGTTTTGACCCCCTCCGGGGCCCGGGGGTCCGGCCGAATCCCACCGGCCTTCTCAGATCGGACCGTACCTTCGGCCACGGTTGCTACGCCTGCTCTCCTCCCGGCGCCCCCATGCCCCTTCCCGTTCGCGGGATCGCTCTGCCCGTGCTCGCGGCCGTCTGCCTCCTCGCGAGCCCCGACGCAGCCGCTCAGATCGTCCCCCCCACCGCCCCGTCGACGGCCCGGATCCCGGCGCTGAGCGCCTCGGCCCGCGCCGCGCGCGCGCCGACCGACGAGATCGCCCTCGACGGCCCGGTCGACCCGCGGGACTACGGCGTCGGGCCCGGCGCCGTGGTCACGGTCTCGGTCGGCGGCGGCGCCCTCTCGACGCCGCCGCGCCAGACGCAGACGACGGTGACCGCCGAGGGGCTCCTCGTGGTGCCCGAGGCCGGGACGTTCGAGGCCGCCGGGCGGACGCTGGCGGCCGTGACCGCCGAGGCCCGCGCCGCCCTCCGCCGCCAGTACCGCAACGTCGCGGCCGACGTCGCCCTCTCGGCCCCCCGCCGGTTCGCCGTCTACGTGTCGGGGGCCGTCCCGCTCCCCGGGCGCCAGGTCGTCACGGCGCTCGGCCGCGTTGAGGACGCCATCGCCGAGACGACCGGCGACCTCAACCCGCTCGAGCTGGCCGACTACACGACGCTCCCGCGGTTCGAGGTCGAGCGCCGCGTCGCGCTCCGGAACGTCCGCGTGACCGACCGCGACGGGGCCGAGCGCCGCGTCGACCTGTACCGCTACTACACGACGGGCGACCTCGCCTACAACCCGCGGCTGACCGACGGCGACGCCGTGTTCGTGCCCACCTTCGACCCCGTCCGCGAGGGCGTCGCGGTGAGCGGGGACGTGGAGCGCCCGGGCTACTATGACTGGCGGCCGGACGACACGGCGGCGGCCCTCGTCGCCGTGGCCGGCGGCGCGGGCCTCGGCCTCGACGGGGCCGTGGTCCGGCGCACGCGCGTCCGCAACGGGCGGGCGGAGAGCGTCGAGGTCGCGCTGGCCGAGGCGGCCACGCTCGACCTCCTCCCCCGCGACCAGGTCTCCGTCGTCACGGCCTCGCCCGATGCCGGGTACGCCCGTGTGGTCGGAGCGGTCCGGTTTCCCGGGGCCTACCCCATCGTTTCCGGTGTGACCACGCTCCGCCAGCTCGTCGAGACCGCGGGCGGGCTCGACGCCGACGCGCTCACGCGCGGGGCCTACCTCGAGCGCGCGGCACGGCCGCAGCCGCAGGCCGCCCTCGACCCCCTGGCCCTGCCCGCCTCGGGCCGCCCCGTGACCGTCGCCACGTTCGACTCGACGGTGACCTCGCTGGGCCAGCTCAGCGACCTCGGCCTCGTCGGCCGCCGGTACTTCGTGCAGGAGTACGCCTCGACGCCCCGCCTCTCGATCGACCTCGAGAGCGCGCTCCGCGGCAGCGGCGACGTGGTGCTCCGCGACGGCGACCGGCTCGTCGTGCCCCAGGACCTCGGCGCGGTCCGCGTGTCCGGGCAGGTGTCGGACCCCGGCTACGTCCCGTTCGAGCCCGGCCTCACCGCCGGCGACTTCGTGGCGCGGGCCGGCGGGCCGGGCCCGGTCGCGACCACCATCTACACCGTCGACGCCCGGACCGGCCGGTTCACGCCCGGCGCCGAGACGCCCGTCCGCGCCGGCGACGCCATCTTCGTGGACCGGACGCCGACCTCGGACTCGCCGGTGATCGAGAACCTCGCGCTCCAGGAGGAGACGCCCCTGCTCCAGGAGCAACGCGCGGAACGGGAGGCCTCCCGCGACCGCCGCCAGATCCTCATCCAGACGATCGCGACGACGATCTCGGCCGTGAGCACGGCCATCTTCGCGTACGTCCAACTCAGCAACTAGGCATGGACCGACCCACCGACCCCGCCCTCCCGCCGGAGATCGCCGGCGCCGGCGACGGGGCCGGCCCGACGGCGTCGGGCCCGGCGTACTCCGACGCCGCGGCGGTCGCGGCCGACGACGCCCGCCGCCAGGCCCAGGCCTCGACCGCGCTGTGGACGGCCGCCGCGCGGCTGGTCCGCCGCCGGTGGGTCATCCTCGGCCTCACGGTCGTGGCCGCCGTCCTCTCGGTCGGCCTCACGCTCCGGATGGACAACTGGTACGGCGCGACGGCCCGGCTCCTGCCCCCGGAGAACGACTCGGGCGGCGGGCTCAGCAGCCTCATCGGCGACCTCAGCCCCATCGCGTCGTCGGTGCTCGGGAGCGGCGGCGGCGGCGGCGGCACCTACCAGCGCTACCTCTCGATCGTCACCAGCCGGAGCATGCTCGACGCCGTCGTCGAGCGGTTCGACCTCGTCACCGTCTACGACCTGGCCGACGAGGAGTACCCCGAGGCCAAGGCCCGCGGCCAGCTCCTCGAGAACAACCTGGACTACGAGGTCGACCTCGAGTTCGAGTTCCTCTCGATCACGGCCTACGACAAGGACCCGCGCCGGGCCGCGCAGATGACCAACTTCATCGTCGAAGAGCTCAACCGCCGCAACGAGCAGCTGGCGGTCGAGAACGCCCGGCGGTACCGCGAGTTCGTCGAGACGCGCTACGCCGAGGTCGAGCAGGCCATGGAGGACGCGCGGTCCGACATGCAGGCGTTCCAGGAGCGGAACGGCGTCGTCGAGCTGCCGACGACGGCGCAGGCGTTCGTGGAGGCCCTCGCCGAGGCCCGGTCGCAGGTCGCCATCGCGGAGGTCCAATACGAGGCGACGGCGGCCCTCGGCGGCCCCGAGAGCCCCGACGTCGTGGCCTCGCGGGCGGCGCTCGACGCGGCCCGGCGGGCGCAGGCCGAGCTCGAGGGCGGCGGCGAGTCGTTCATGCCGGTCCCGCTCCGGCGGCTCCCGGCGGTCGCCAACGAGTACGCGGCGCTGTACCAGGAGCTCGTCATCCAGCAGACGCTCCTCGAGACGGCCCGTCCGCTCTACGAGCAGGCCCGGTTCGACGAGGAGCGCGAGCGCGTCGCGGTCCAGGTCCTCGACGAGGCCGTCCCGCCGACGAAGAAGGCGCGCCCGCGGCGGAGCCTCATCGTCATCGGCGTGACGATCTCGACGTTCGTCCTGGCCTGCCTGCTCGTGCTGGGCGTCGGGTGGCTCCGCGCCAACCGCGCGCGGATCGCGGCGAACCTCCGGGCCGCGGCGTGACCGGAGCGGGCACCGCGACCGTCGGCCTCGCCGGCCCGCCGGCCGAGGCGGGCACGCCCACCTTCGACCCGGCCCGCCTCGCGGGGGCCGCGGCGCTGGCGACCCTCGTCTGGCCGCTGACGTCGCTGCCCTGGCTGTCGGTCGTCCTGATCGCCGGCGCGGTGGCCGTCCTCCTGCGGACGCCGGCCCTCCCGATGGCGCTCTGCCTCGGGTTCTACGGGCTCACCCTGGGCTACAACCAGGGGCTCCAGCCCGAGGAGGTCCTGTTCGTGCTGTACTACCCGGCGTACGTCGGGCTGTGGGTCGGGCTCCGGGCGTTCGTCTACCGCGAGCCGGTGATCCGCGACCTGCCGGACGCCGCGATGGCGCTGTTCTGCGTCGGGCTCCCGCTCGCGCTCGGCCTCGGCCAGCTCTACGGCGGCGACCTCGGGACGGGGCTGAACGAGGCCCTCAACTTCTCGCTCCTCTCGCTCTACTTCCCGGCCAAGGAGCTCGCCCGGCGCTACGACTGGGGCGGGGCCGCGATCGTCGGGTTCCTGCTCGTCCTCGCGCTCGGGGCCATCGTGCAGAACGCGTTCCTCGTCCGCGAGGCGCTCGCCGACGCCGAGGCCGCGTGGCAGATCGCCCGCGGGCGCGTGCCGATGAGCGAGATGCTCATCACGGTCGGCGCCATCCTCGCCGCGACGTACGCCGCGCTCGCCCCCGGCCGCCGCGAGGTGCTCCTCGGGCTCCTCGCCTTCGCCGTGTTCGCGGGCGGGCTCGCCATCACGCAGAGCCGGGCCTACTACGTGGACCTCGTGGCCGGGCTCGGGCTCCTGTTCCTCCTCCTCCAGGGCCGGGCCCGGTGGACGTTCGCCGGCACGATGTTCGGCGCGGCCGTCCTCATCGGCGTGGTGGGCTGGCTCGTGCTCGGCGAGTGGGCGGAGCTCATCGCCCTCGGCATCCTCGACCGGCTCCTCTCGATCGGGACGGCCACCCAATCCGACATCTCGTACCTCAACCGGCTCCTCGAGAACGACGCCGTGTGGGACCGGATCGCCGAGAGCCCGATCATCGGCCAGGGCCTCGGCGTCTCGTTCAGCTTCTTCGACGCCATCTTCGCCGGGACCTGGACCAAGCCGTTCGTCCACAACGGCTACCTGATGCTGTGGTTCAAGTTCGGGATCGTGGGCCTGGGCGCCGTGCTCGCGGCGTGGCTCGGGTCCGCGGCGCAGGCGCTGGGGGCGGCCCGCCGGCTCGGTGCCGAGACGGGCGTCCGGGCGGCCGTGATCGCGGGCGTCGGCGTGACGCTGATCGCCCTGCTCCCGTCGCACATGGTGTCGGCCACGTTCGCGACCTCCGAGACCGTCCTGTGCGTCGGCC
>CAXRFJ010000518.1:0-20316 GCA_964229475.1 Rubrivirga sp. | reverse complement strand
ACGAGCAGTCCCGTCGCCAGCAGGACCGGCGAGAGGCCGATCAGGCCCCCCAGGGCGCCCACGATGTCGATGGCTCGCTTCATGAGGGGGCGGCGACGCTGCGGAGCACGGTTTCCAGCCGGCGGGCGAGGTGCTCGATGTCGTGGTTCTTCTCGACGAAGGCCCGCCCCCGACGGCCCATCGCCTCCCGTTCGTGGGCCGGGGCGTCCACCAGTCGCCGCACCGCGTCCGCCAGCGCGTCGGGGTCGTCCGGCGTCACGACGATCCCCCCGCCCGATTCTCCGATCGGGTCGAGCGCAGCCGACGACCCTGAAACCACCGGCCGTCCGGAGGCGAGATAGTCGAACATCTTGTTCGGGCTGATCCCGTGCCGATAGAGACCCAAATTTCTGGTGTTCGTAATAAGCACGTCGGCGCTGGCGAGGATAGAGGGCACCGCCTGCTTCGGCACGGGATCGTGGAAGACCACTCCCCGATTCCCGTCCGCACGACGCTTCAACTCTTCCTTCGCGGAGCCCGCCCCATAGAAGGCGAACTCGACGGCTGACCCGTGGCTCGTTCGGACCTTGGCGGCCGCGTCCACGATGGCGTCGAGGGCGTTTGCCGGCCCGTGCGCCCCAGCGTACACGACTCTGAATGGACCGTCTTCCGAGATCCGAGGGGCCGGTGGCGAGCTGGCGAGCACGACTCCATTCGGGATCCACGTGATCCGTTCCGCATCGCCTCCGCTCTGCTCGATGTGCGCCGCGGCCCCCGGCAGAAGGGTCACGATGTGATCGGCCCGCCGATACAACCACTTCTCTAACTGGCGCAGCACAAGCACGCCGGGGTGCCACGCCGGAACGCCAGCCACGTCGACGATCGACTGGGGCCACACGTCCCGGATTTCCAGCACGAACGGGACGTCGAGGCGGCGGGCGAGCCGTGCCGCCCCCCACGCCCCAAACAGGCTCGGCGACGACCCGATGATGACGTCCGGGCGGCCGAGGTCGCTGGCCCATCGCCCCCGGGCGACGGCCCGCGCGAAGTGGGCCATGGAGCGTAGGCGTTCGATCAATCCACTCCCCCGCTCTTGCTGTGCGAGCCAGACGAACGGAACCCCCTCCACTCGTTCGTTCCACCACGGGCGCCCCTCGGCCTCGCGGAATGGCTTCCCGGAGACGTAGTTGATGGGCGCGGCGACCAAGGTCACCTCAATGCCCAATGTGCCGAGTGACGCCGCGAGCGAAACATGCCGGGTCCCCCCCGCCTGGTCAGGGGGGAGCGCGAACTGATTGACACACCAGACCTTCATCGTGCGAAGGGAATCATGAGCCGCATGACTTCGAAGGCCTCGGCATAGGGCGACAACGCTTGGGCGCCTCGCACCGTGGCGAGCCCTCGGATGAATGCCTCGCTCGCGTACGGTCGGAACCCCTGGGACGCGTAGGCACTCAGCGCCTCGATCTTGGTGTCCAGGGTATCCGGTTCGAGATGGACGAAGGCAGAGTGCTCAAATGACGCCAAGTTTTGCGGCAGTTCGTACCCGAGCAGCGTCGTGTGCTTGAACGCCCGGAAGCCCTCCTCACTCACGACTGCGTGATCCTGATGTGTGTCCTGGGACGACGGGACGAGGACGAGGTCGGGGTTGAGAGACCGCTTCAGGGCCACGAACCGCTCCAAGATCTCCTGCCGATCCCGAGGGAAATAGCGGACCTGAAACTTGTCGATGGACACGTTCTCGGCGGGAATTCCGAGCGCCGAGGTACACGCCCGGCACTCATGGACGAGCACATCCAGTGGGAGGCCTTCCGGCACCGACTCCTCGCACCGACTCAGTGCGACGTAGTGGACATCTGCCCCGGCCTCGACGAGGCGGCGCAGTGTTCCGGCGCACCCGAACTCGTCGTCGGTGTGCGCGCACAACACGAGCACGCGCTTGAAACTGGAGAGGAGGTCCGTCATGAGTCGCGAGGGCGAAGGGGTTTGGCAGGGTTTCCGACGACGGTCTGGCCGGCCTCGACGTCACGGAGCACCACCGCCCCGAGACCGACGACCGCGTCGTCCCCGATCGACCTTTGGTTGATGACGGCGGCACTCGGTGCCACCCAGGCCCGGTCTCCGACGGTGACGCTCCCGCCCAACATCGCCAGCGCGATAATCAGGCTGTCCTCGCCGATCCGCACGTTGTGCGCGATGTGGACGAGATTATCGATGCACGTCCCCGCACCGACTACCGTGTCGCCCAGGCTTCCCCGGTCGATGCAGGTATTGCTTCCGACGATCGCGTTCGCGCCGATCCGCACGCGGCCGAGGTGGGGAAACTGGATCAGCGTGCCGTCCGCGTCACGAGAGAACCCGAAGCCTGCGAGCCCAATCGAGCAGTTGGCCCCGATCGAGGCCCCTTCTTCCACGGTCGTGTGAGCGATACACGTGTTGGGCCCGATCCGCGCCCCGGGACCGATCCGCACCCCCGCGCCGAGCACCACGCCCGGCGCCAGCACGGCAGAAGGATCCACGTCGGCATCGGGGTGCCGTACAGCACCGCCCTCGTCCCACCCATCCCCGATCAAGTGGGGCAGGGCCTGCTCGACGGCTCGCGTAAATGCCAGTTTCGGCGAGTCAGCGATGCAGACCGTCGCGCCAGAGACGGCCAAGTCCTCTGCATCCGAGGGGGCGATCAGGACGCTCCCGGCGAACGACGCCAGACGTTTCGGCTCAGCCGCCAGAACACGTGGAGAGATCCAGGACAGGCTCCCCGTTCGGGCATCTACGTCGGGCGTCGCGGAGGTGATCTCGACGTCGGGGCCGAGGGCGAGAGTGGACACGTCGCCCCGTGCTTCGAGGGCTCGGGCTAGTTGGTGAGTTGTCATGGGACCACGTCGGAGTGGATCAATGGAAAGCGAAAGGCCAGATAAGCCCCGCAGGGATGCAGTCGATGCGCTCGGCGCGGCTACGCTCACTCTGATGGGAGCAGACGGTGATACAGGGCGATGAGCTTTCGGGCCTCCACGTCCCAGTTGTACTGACTCTCCACCGCGAGACGCCCTCGTTCTCCCATCTCCTCCGCCTCTTCCGGATTCAGCATCACCCACTCGACGGCACGCGCGATCGCCGCAGGGTCGAGCGGGTCGACGAGGATCCCGCACTTCGCGTCATCGATGATCGTTCGCCAGAGCGGGAAGTCCGAGGCGATCACCGGAAGCCCCGCCGCCATGTACTCGAACATCTTGACGGGGTAGCTGGTCATGAACCGGGGCTCAGGGTGGAGAACGACCAAGCCGGCCTGTACGCTGCCATAGAGGTCGCGGACCTCGGACCGAGTCAGCCACTCGTGATACTCCACCAACGGCCCTTCCGCCGCGGCCCGGATCGCCTCTTGCGACTCGGGGTCTCCAATCGGTCCCGCCAACACGAGCACGGGGGCCGGGTCAACAGCCACCTGTCCCAGAGCTGAAATCATCTCAGCGACTCCACGTGTCCTGTAAAGCCCCCCCACGTATGCCACGGCTCGCCGAGCAGGCGGCTCGCTCCTCAGGACATTGGAGCCGCCAAACTCCTTTTTAGAGGGGAAGTTCTGGACGGCAATGGTCTTTGATGCAGGGAAGCGCTCGGCGATGTCTGGCGTCGCAGCGACCACTGCGTCGAAGCTTCGCCCTCCCACCCATCCCGTCGCCCGGGCCACCGCCGCCGTCGCCGGGCGTAGCCAACCTGGGATCCAGGGCTTGCTGAGGATCTGCTTGGGAAGGTCCTCATGGACGTCGTACACCACACGCTTCCCAAGCACCTTCAAGGCAAGACCGACCCCGATGAGTTCAGGATCGTGAAAGTGGTAAACATCGCCGTTCTGCCGGAGCGCTCTACGGAGCACACTGAGCATTCCTACAGTGAGCCGATAGGCGCGCGAGTTCGCGTCCGGCAAGATGTGACGGGCCACTCGCACGTCGCCCAGCCCTTCGGTCCTGGGCGGGCGACCGATCAAGACTGCTTCCATCCCTGCATCCGCGATGGAACCGCATTCTTTCACAGCTATCCGAACGTCGTCGGCGGGGTGGACCGTCGTCAGGTGAACGATTTTCGCCATACTTAACTATCGATGCAAAGGGTAACGAGGCGTGATGGCAGGCCAAAGAGTCGAATGACTCGGCTCATAGCCACCTGAATCGACCAGTTCTACTTCGTTCCTTGAGACCAGAATCATCGCAAATATAAGTAGCTCACGATTGTCATTGATACCACCACTGACCATCGCGTTCAGGAAATAAAACAGATATAGCGACACCACCATCATGCCTACTGGGTCTCGATTTGCGCCCCCCACGAAAGCAGACGCGGCTGGGAGCAGGTAAAGCAGTCCGAACATCGCGAACCCAATTAGGCCGAGCTCCGCGAGTACTTCCACAAGCAGGTTGTGTGGATGTGGGTATCCAAGCCCCGACTCCTCCTTGAACCGACCTAGGCCAATCCCCATGACTGGGTGCTCCGAAAACAGTTCGAGACCGACCTCGTACATCTGGAGTCGCGGGTTCCGCTCGCTTGATAGCTCAACCGCTTGATACCGACGCAGAAGTACTTGCGCACGTTCTGTCGAACTGACCAGCGCTCCCACTACGGCCACAATTGCCAACAACGATATAATATATTTACCACTCCTTGCCCGCTGAGCACCAGTGCGTCCCGAATACAGGACAACGGGGATCATCGCAACAAGCACAATACCGGCCATTAGCAAGCCTGCACGGTGACCGGAATATATCATGCCGACACTCGACACGGCGGCGACGATCAACAAAAGTATCGATCTGCTTCTAGATTTAACGGCAGCAAGATAAATTACCGATGCAACCACGGATGCCCCTGTTAAGCGACCAATACGCTGATAGTTGTCACCAAATCCTCCCGCACCCAGCATACTAATATCCCCACTTTGCAAACGCATCAATAGTGCGGATGACAAAACAACGGCCATCGCCATGACGAGAACCATTAGGCGATGGATCCGAACTGGTGTCGTCACCACGAAAAGCCCAACGAATGCGAACCAGGGCAACACGAGCGCGACCTCTGTGGCCTTGTCGTTCGCTAGCGCACTTGTTGGCCTAGCCACTGACGACAGCAGCATGTATGAGACGAAGACGAGGAACAGAACGCCGGTCACGTTCCGCCACCTCCCTGCAGGCTCGAGTGGTGAAGACGTTCTTCGCCATCTCGCGGCGAGCACCTTGGCGCCAGCGGCTGCATTGATGATGAACGCCAACACCGTAATGTCGATCAGTCGGGCGATCGACGAGAACACCGGCAATAGCTTGAACTCTCCTGCCATCAGCAGGATGACAAGGCTGAACTCGAACGAAAACAGGTAGCGGAGGACCTGCCGGATCACGACCCGTACCCATAGTGTGGCGCCAGTGTCGCGTAGCGCGCGATCTGCTCGCGCAGGTCGGAGGGCCAGTCAATTGGACGTCGAGGCGCGGGGTTGGCGTTCAACTGTGTCGCCAACGCCTTCCGCAGGCCGCTTTCCGAAATTGTGGTAGCCCCACAGAAACTGAGGGCGGCCCTAGCTGCCCCAGCCCCCTCGAAGAGATCCTCCGACCGGATCCGCATGAACCGTTCTTCCGCAATGCCCGTTCGAAAGTTCTCGATGAAAGCATTGGTTTCATTCCAGTTCCACGCGATCCTTTCGTACGCGCTCATCTTGCCCCAGTCTAGATCCTTTTCACCTGACCGAGGCTCGATGTGCCCCATGGTAGCCCGGGGGTCGACGTAATAACCGCGACGGTACCCGCTTCTGACAAAGGCGACGGGATCCCGTACGAGATGTATAAATCTCGACCCTTTGAAAACCTCTGCCAAGTAAGGAGCAAAGAACGTGACATTCCTGTTGGTTTCAACATAGATCTGATCTGTCAGATAGCTGTCTGCCACGAGCTCATACCGAGCCATTTTGGTCCCCGTACGGTAGGCTTCCGGATTCGCTGGCCCTTCCTGGTAGGCTAGCCTGGACAGGTAGGTAAGCGCCGGGGCGGGGTCGTGGTGAGCATCGAGTGGTTGGCCTTGTTCGAGAACGTTGGTGAGCATCAACGTCCCACATCGCCCTGTGGAGAGCACGAACACGCAACGGGCTTCGGAGAAAACCATCTCAGGGAGCCTAGCGAAGAAATCACTCCCCTTCTCGCGGATCGCCCGCCGACGGCGAGATCGACGGGTCCAGTCGTGGCGATTTGACTCGTAGACCTCTCGCAGGGTGGACACAAGTTTGTTCATTGCGGTATCCCGGTGTCTGCAGTGGCGGGGGGACGAACCTCTTCTAGCCGTGAGCGCCACCATTCGTTCATCTGGGCGACGGAGCACCCCCATGCCCCCAGGTCGCTCGCGACTTGTAGGACACGTTCATAGACGCGGAACTCGATCGAATCGCGAGCGAAGGAATTGTGCCAGAGTAGCGTTAGCGCGCTCTCGGCCTCGGCTGCAGCGGTCATGAGCTCGACACACTGAGCTACTGCGAGATCCTCACTCAGCCCTTGATGGCGGATCAAGGCGGTGTCCTCGATGACAAGCGGCACTTGGAGCACATTTGTAGGGGCCTGACGCCCGTGCCCATACATGAGGAACGGGAGGCCCGTCCCGCATCGGTAGTCCGCTGAGACGTTCGAACCCAGCGTGCAGTCGGCCTGAAAGCCTGCGGCTTCATGGGCCTCTGGCGTTCTCCACGCGTCGTACTTCAGGTAGTGCTGGCGGATCGTCGAGACCGGCTTCCCTGCCGCTGCCTCGACGATCTGCCGCTCCTGGGCCAATAGGGTTGCATCCGAAAATGTGTGGATGCTGCCATGTAGCCCAACGTCCCATCCGGCGTCGGCCACCTCGCGGATGATATCGCCGATCGGACGGCTCCGTCCTTGGAAGTCAGCCCGGTCGCTGTAGCGATAGAATGCATCGCTGAAGTGGGGACGCGGGAGCGGTTGCGCGAAAAAGAAGAACGATGACTGGAAGCCATGCTTCGCTTCCACGTCCATCCACTCATCAATGCCGGCCCATCGAGTTGAGCGAGGACGGGCCCGTTGCGCGAGCGCGTTTAAGAAGCCAAGCAGATGAACCGCCTTCCGCCCGATCGGTGCCGCCCCGATGTGCTGAAGCGCTCGCCCCCGCTCCTTCAATGAGTGTGCGATGAGGTGGTCCACATCATGGGTGAGCACGAGCGCGAACCGCTTCCCGTCTGGCCACCGAGGAGGGGCCTGCGGGAGAGGCGCAATTACACCTTCGCGATGCCACCGGGCAACCGCCTCCTCCAACACTGGGCGGTGACGTTCCGCCTGCCTAGCGTAGGGAGCGAGGTCGAGGTCCCACGTCCATCCGCTATCACAAATGTCATGATGACCCTCCTCGAGCCGGGACAGAAGGCGAAATACCCAAGCCAGTTCAGACTGCCCGAGCGGCGACGGATCGTAACCGAGCGACCTAATGTAAATATGTACGTACTCCACATTAATCTCAACTATTGAATTATCTTTATTCATGTTATCCATGATTTCAGTCATGTCGGTTCAGTTTGTGCATCAATCTTTGCCTATATGCACATACGTCACGACCCAATAGGCCAAATGAGTCACCACCTGAGAAGCAGCATACAACGCAATAGCTATTTCGGGCCCACCAAACATAGCCCCCACATACAGGGAAACAGCAGATAGCAAAAGTTGAACTATCGTCCACAATAGAACTATGTCTTGCTTATTCAAAGCATACAATCCATGACTCGTGGACCTGACAACCATCTGCACAATCAATGCCGGAGCAAGAATACGTATGTAGGAAACCGACTCTATCCACTCCGAACCAAATGCCCACCGAACTATCCACGGAGAAAGTACACTCAAAGAAACAATCAACGGGATGGCAAGCGCGGCCACTGCCATCGTAACCTTAACAAATACCCCCTTCATCTCACTACTCTTCGATTGCTCCATCCTTGAAAATCTTTGATAAAACACATTGCCCACTGATGAAGACAGCACCGCTACTGGATTCCCAATCATCCTGATAACCAGGGCATAATATCCAGCAACTGCTGGATTGAATAAGGCTATCAGCAATATTGACGGCAACTCATAGCTTGTCTTGTTTACCAGCGCGGAAGGAAGGGTAAATTGGGGAAACCTGATATGCCTACGCATTGCAGCTCGGAGTTCTCCACGGCCCCCATCGTTCTTCAAATTCTCTGCTAAAGGACGCCCCTTTAAACCGAACCATCCTATAGTGACAAATTCAGCGACGAGTCTACCGACTGCGAGGCCCGCTGCTCCCATCTGACCTATCGCCAATCCAATTTGCCCCACAGCTGTTGACAGCGCCCGAACTGACTTTGCGACCCCAAGTGTACCATAGCGACCATGATAATTCATCCAATTGTCAAGAGCCTGAGAGATGCTTAACACTAGAATAAATATTGGAATAAACCAAATCAGTAAGTCTAGATCTACATTAAACCATCCGGATATTGGCTCTCCGAAAATTACCGAACCCACAAACAATATTACTCCTGCGACCACACTGAGAGCCACACATAGTACAAGGAGGCTATTGGCATCCTTGTCAGAACGGGCTTGGACGATTGCTAACTCGTACCGCCCTGAGGCAGCGACTGCGACCACATTGGCGATCGAGAGGCAGGCCGCGTATGTGCCAAAGTCATCAGGATTGTACAAGCGCGTGAGCACCGGGGCCGTCAGCACGCCCAGCCCCAGTGCCACAGCAGAGCCTGTCGCTACACTTAATACATTATGTCCAAAGCTCCCCTTCCTCAGATGCGGAGTCAGAGTACGTCGAATTCTCATCCCCGCATCCTTACAGCCAGGGCGTCAACAACAGATTGCACAATGTGATGCTGCTCATTGGCCGACAAGCTGGGCGAGACGGGGAAGCTGAGCACCTCGTCGGCCAGCCGCTCTGCGACCGGCATCGTGGGGAAGCCCGCCTCGGCATAGACCGGGAGGCGGTGGACGGGCACCGGGTAGTAGACCATCGTCTGGATGCCCGCCTCGTCGAGCGCCTCGGCGACCGCGTCCCGGCGGCCGTCGAGCACGCGGACCGTGTACTGGTGGATCACGTGCCCGTCGGTCACCTCCGGCGCGACGACGCCGGGCACGTCGGCCAGCGCCTCGGTGTAGCGGAGGGCGATGGCGCGGCGGGCCTCGTTGGACGCGTCGACGTGGGGGAGCTTGACGCGGAGGAGGGCGGCCTGGAGCGCGTCGAGCCGGGAGTTGTAGCCCAGCATCTCGTTGTGGTACTTGTGGGCCCCGCCGTGCGCGCGGAGCTTGCGGGCCGTCGCCGCGAGCGCGTCGTCGTCGGTCGCCAGGAGGCCGGCGTCCCCGAAGGCGCCGAGGTTTTTGGAGGGGAAGAACGAGTAGGTCCCCAGGTCGCCCATGGTCCCCGTCATCCGGCCGGCGAGGCGCCCCGCGTCCGCGTCGTCGCCGGGGTAGCGGGCGCCGAACGACTGGGCGCAGTCCTCGACCACCTTCAGCCCGTGCCGCTCCGCGATCTCCAGGATCCGGGCCATGGCCGCGGGCTGGCCGTAGAGGTGGACGGGCAGGATCGCCCGGGTCCGGTCCGTGATGGCGGCCTCGGTGAGGGCCGGGTCGATGTTGAACGTCCGCTCGTCGACGTCGACGAAGACGGGCGTGGCGCCGACGAGCGAGATGGCCTCGGCGGTCGCGAAGAACGTGAACGGCGTGGTGATCACCTCGTCGCCGGCCCCGATCTCGAGGGCGCGCAGGGCGATCACGAGCGCGTCGGTGCCCGAGTTGAGCCCGATGGCGTGCGTGGTGCCGAGGTAGGCGGCGGCCTCGGCCTCGAAGGCGGCGACCTCGGGCCCGCCGATAAACCGGCCGGAGCGGAGGACGCGCTGGAACGCCTCGGTAAAGGCGTCCCAGTGGTGCTCGATCTCGGGCTGGAGGTCGAGGATGGGGAGGGTCGTCTCCGTCACGAGGGTTTGAGGCTGTCGTAGGAAAGGGCCCCCACGCGGAGCGCGTCGGGGAGGGGGGCGTCCTCGTCGAGGTCGAGGCAGCGCAAGGTGTCGCCGTCCTGCCGGTACCGGAAGCCGGACTCCGGGCAGATCGCCTCCCCGGCCTCGTCGAGGCGGAGGCGGTGGCCGTGGCGGCTCATCCAGCCGAGCGGGCGGGCCGGGGTCCCGACCACGAGCGCGTAGTCGGGGACGTCCTTCGTGACCACGCTCCCGGCGGCCACGAAGCAGTACCGCCCCAGCGTGATGCCGCAGACGATGGTCGCGTTCGCGCCGACGGTCGCGCCCCGCCGGAACCGCGTGGTCTCGTAGAGCCCCTTGCGGTTGACCTGGCTGCGCGGGTTGGTCACGTTCGTGAGCACGCAACTCGGCCCCAGGAACACGTCGTCCTCGATCACGGCGCCGGTGTAGATCGAGACGTTGTTCTGGATCTTGACGTTGTCGCCGATGACCACGTCGTTGCCCACGTTGACGTTCTGCCCCAGCGAGCACCCGCGCCCGATGCGGGCGCCGGGCTGGACGTGGCTGAAGTGCCAGATGGCCGTGCCCTCCCCGATCTCGGCCGGGGCGTCGACGTAGGCGCTCTCGTGGATGCGCACGCCGGGCAGGGTGGTGACGCGCTCGCTCACAGGGCCAGGGCCTCAACGGTGCGCGACGGGCCCAGCACGAACGGGTGGGCCCCGTCCGCCGGGACGCGCGGCGTCGCGTGACGGATCGAGTGGACGAGCTCGATCGCGGGCCGGGCGTCCGAGATGCCGAAGCCGTCGCCGGCCAGCGTCCGCTCGTAGACGCGGGTGTGGAGGTCCCGGAAGCCGCCCGAGAACTCGATCTCCTCGCCGTCGACGGTGATGGACCGGTACGTGGGCTGCTCACCCCGAACCTCTTCGGGGAGGTCAGAGTCGTCGAGGGAGAGGAACCACTCGACGTCAGCTTTGGGCAGCGTCAGGCGGCCGGCGGCCCGCTCGGGCTCATGAACGTGCACCTCGTGCTCCTCGACGGGCCCGAAGAGCCACTGGAGCATGTCGAAAAAGTGGACCCCGATGTTGGTCGGCACGCCGCCCGACTTGTTGGCGTCGCCCTTCCAAGAGTAACGATACCACGTCCCGCGGCTGGTCACGTACGTCAGGCGCACCTGGTGACGTCGCTCGGGCTCCGCATCGATCCGGGCCTTGAGGGCCACGAGGGCGGGGTGCACGCGCAGCTGCAGGATGGTCCAGACGCGCTGCTCGTGCTCGGCCTCCAGCTCCTGGAGCTGGTCGAGGTTCCAGGGGTTCATCACGAGCGGCTTCTCGCAGATGGCGTCCGCCCCCACGCGGAGCGCCAGGCGGATGTGCGCGTCGTGGAGGTGGTTCGGCGAGCACACCGACATCAGGTGCACGCGCTCGCTCTCGGGGCCCCGGCGCAGCATCTCCAGGTGGCGGTCGAACCGCTCGAACTCGGTGAAGAAGGCGGCCTCCGGAAAGTACGAGTCCACGACCCCGACGGAGTCGTGGATGTCGACGGCCGCTACGAGTTGGTTTCCCGTATCTCGGATGGCCTGGAGGTGCCGGGGAGCGATGTAGCCGGCGAGGCCGGTGAGGGCGAAGTTCTTCATAGCTAGGATGTCATGGTAGAGGGGTCACAGGATTACCAGCCGGGCCTCCGCCCTGCCTGCCGGGTAGCGAAATCGAGGCGGGCTCGTTCGACGTCGTTGCGATCGGCCCAGCGATCTCCGTCGCCGGGCGTTGTACTGTCACCCCGGCTTCCTAAGGTAGACGGCGCTATGCCAGAGCGGCTTCTAGAGCCGCCTGCTCCTGACCCGAGAGGCCAACGACGCGGGCAGTGCCGGAGAACGACTTCATGATGCCGCGGCCGTCCACCACCAGGCGGGCGCAGTTGGCCACCTGCTCGTAGTCCACGGCGGTGTGATCCGTGACGACGACCGTGGCGTCCGCAGCGCGGAGGAGGGAGCCGGACAATTCCCTGCTCCTGAGGGGGAGCCCCTGGATCGGCGTGTGGCCATCGTCCTGGATGACGGGGACGTGGGGATCGTGGTAGAACACCTCCGCCCCCTTCTCTTGAAACAACTGAATGATCTCGATGGCCGGGCTCTCTCGCATGTCGCTGATGTCCTTCTTGTAGGCGACGCCGAGGAGCAGGATGCGGCTCCCACGGAGCGCTTTGCTCTCGTCGTTGAGCGCGTCCGTCACCTTCCGTACCACGAAGGCCGGCATCTCGGCGTTAATCTCGCTTGCTAGTTCGATCATGCGCGTCTTGTAGGCGAGGGATCGCATCTTCCACGCGAGGTAGTGGGGGTCAAGCGGGATGCAATGGCCCCCGAGGCCGGGCCCCGGGGTGAACTTCATGAAGCCAAACGGCTTTGTAGCTGCGGCGTCGATGACCTCCCACACGTCCACGTCGAGCTTCTCGCAGGCCTGCGCGAGCTCGTTCGCGAGGGCGATGTTGACGAGCCGGAAGGTGTTCTCGTAAACCTTAGTCAGCTCCGCCGCCTCGGTGCTGGACCCCGGCACGAGGGTATCGAAAACGCGCTCGTAGAGCGCGGAGCCGGCCCGTGTACAGGCCTCGGTGGCGCCACCGAGCACCTTAGGCGTGTTCTGGGTGTGCCACGTCGCGTTCCCCGGGTCCACGCGCTCGGGCGAGAAACAAAGGAATACATCGACACCGACCGTCAACCCGCCCTCCTCGAGGATGGGAAGCACCACCTCGCGCGTCGTGCCCGGGAACGTCGTGGACTCCAGGATAATGAGCTGGCCCGGTCGGAGTATCTCGCGGATGGCCTCGGCGGCCGTGACGACGTACGACAGGTCCGGGTCTTTCAGCTTGTTCAGGGGCGTTGGCACGCAGATCGAGATGGCATCGCACTCAGCGAGTCGGCCGAAGTCGGTCGTCGCCTGGACGCGGCCGTCCTCCACCAGCGGCGCGAGCCGCTCCGTGGGGATGTCCTGGATGTGACTCACGCCACCGTTGACGCTGTCGACCACGTCCGCGGCGACATCGAACCCGGTGATTTCCACGTCCGCTTCCGCCATCACGACGGCCAGCGGGAGCCCGACGTAGCCGAGGCCGATCACACCGACGCGGGCCTCGTGAGCCTCGATTCGGTCGATGAGAGTTCTGAATGCGGAGCTAGGGGCTGTCATGAAAGCTGTCAAGGTGATGGTCAGAGGCGCTATCGCGCTCCTCGCCGTTGAGCGAGCAGACCGCTATGTGAGAACGCAGGAGCCGGGCTAGTGGCCCACACCGACCCCGCAGGGAGCTTCGAGAATCCGACTGCCCGACAAACGGCCACAGAGGATCGGCCGGGGCAGTATGCCCCGGCCGAAGAAAGCCAGTCGTCACGGGATCGTCTTGTCGACGGCGAGATCGCCCGTGTTACCGGGTCGGTCCATCGCGACGGCCGTGATCGTGACGGTCGTCCCCGTGGGCACGTCCGTCTGCGCGTCGTAGCGCCAGCGCCACTCGTCGGCGGCGGCCGGCCCCGTCTCCAGGACCGTCCCGCCGTCGTCCGTGATCGTCACCGTGACGCCTGTGACCTCGACGTCGTCCTGGGCCTGGACGACAATCGGGTCGCCGGTCGCTCCGGTGTACGCGCCGTCGTCGATCGACGTGACGGCCGGCGCGTTGAGGAAGTCGCCGACGATGACGCTGAAGACGGGCTTCTTGCGCTGCTTCGCGACGGCCTCGTAGAAGGCGCGGGCCGGCGGGTCGGCCATAACCACGCGGCCGTAGAAGGCGGCGTCGCGGAAGCGGGCGCGCTGGGCGGCCTGCCCCGGCGAGGGAGGGCCCTCCGGCGCCTCGGGGCGGCGGGAGATGACGGTGTTGCCGTCGAAGGTGCGGAACACGATGTCGCCGAAGGCGCCTTGGACGCGGTCGACGATGGGGTTGAGCTTTACACGTGCCATAGGAGGCAGGGTCTGGTTACACAAGGTGCGTCCAGCGGCCTCCGTCCAGCGCGTGGCTGAGCTTCGCGGGGCTCTGCAGCGCGCGGCATCGACAACGGTGTTCTGGGGGATCCTTCGGACTGCCTTCGGGGCCGTCGCGGAGATCCTACCTGCCCTGCGGACAGGCAGAACAACCGTTAGGTATGTCAAAATCACGCGCATGTTCGGAGACAAGCCTGAGCGCCCCACAACCCTCAGCCTTCTATATCAGGACTCAAGCGGGGCCCGTATACATGGCCCCAACGTCGCGCTAGCGTGCCCTGATCGCAACACTGCACGTTGCCACCTGCGAGACTTTCGTACCATGCACTCTACAATTCATCCTACATGACGCCCCAATGGGGATCCGTCGGGGGCCGATGGGCACGTTCGAACCGTCTTGGGGCCGGCCTCAACAGTCCGACTGCCAACGCGAGGACAAGGCACTCGTCGATCTCGCTGTGGGAGACTGAGAGAGGGAGCAGGTTGGTCATCAAGGGCAAGGTGGGACACGGCTTCGCCACGTCAGTCCCATCACGAGGACCGACCGTGCGCGGAGACGCACGTGTGCGGGCAGGAGGCCTCACCCGCTCGGAACCTACTACCTCCCGCCCTGAGGAACAGGCCTTACTCGCGTCTTAACCGTGAGACGACTCTCGACATTTACCCCCCCCTTTTACCTGCCCGCATGACCCAGCCTGAGGGGACCTCGAGGCGGATGGCCTGGCGGACCGACTCGATGAGGATGAAGAGGTAGAATGCCTTTGGCGAGCCCTCTACGGTCCCTCGTGCGCCCTTGAGCGGGCCGTTTGTCACGATCACTTCTGCACCGGACGGAACGGCGTCGAGCGCACGGGCCTCTACGGATTTCGGCAGGCCTTCCAAGGCGCGGAGCGTCTCGATTTCTGCGTCCTGCACTTCGGCGAGTGTGCCTCCAAATGACACCGTCGTGACGACTCCGTTGTCCTGGAGAGCGGCCAGACGCTCGTGCTCGTCAACATATGCGAACAGGTAGCCAGGGAACAGGGGCTCCTGGACCTTCTTCTTGCGATCGGACCACTGTCGAAGGACGGTCCGCAGCGGAAGGCACACCTCGATACCGCGGGCGCTCAGCCGCTCGGCGACCTTCTTCTCGTTCCGGGGCCGTGTGTAGAACACGCGCCAGACACGGGCATGGGACATGAGAGTCGGGCGCGATGAATAAGGAGTCGAATCTCCTCGAAGGAAGGCTCATGGCTGATGCTAGTGACTCCCTGGGATCGGCTGCGCCATCGCTGCGCGGGAACGGCGAGAGCGGGAGGGTATACCCTCCCGATTCCTGAACCGCCTCTGAGCCTAGAAATGGATTTCGCCCAACACCTCGATGGCCGAGGTGGCCGACCCCCATAAGGCCTGATTCTTTTTTGCCTAGCGTTTCGGGATCACAGGAGGCGCGAGCGACGTCGAGCCTGAGGCGGGAGCATCAGTTGGCGAGGCGCTCGACGAGGAGCCCGACGCCGACCAGTGCGGAGACGATGGAGAGCGCGTCTCGGAAAAAGTCTCGTTCGCGCTCGTACGTCACCTGGAGGTCCACGACGTCCCCCGTCTGGAGAGCCGTGGTCTGCCGAGCGTACAGGTCTTCGAGCGCGGCCTCGAAGCTCAGAACCCCATCGCGGTACAGCCGCACGGTCGCTGTGGTCCTGGTCCGTGTCTCTTGTTCTCCCAGCACCCCCGAGCCTCCCGCGAGCGCCACGAGATCACCGACGCTCGTGCCGGGATCGACGACGTACCGCCCGGGCGCGGCGAACGCGCCGGCCGCTGTGACCGCGAGCGGGTCGTTCCCGGGCTCCGTGTGGACGTAGTACCCAGGGACAGACGAGACCAGCCCAACGACCTCGATGACGTCGCCTTCCTGGAGCGCGACGGGCGTCGCGCCAGGCGCGTAGAGCGTCTGGGCCTCCCGTTCGAAGAGCAGGGCGTCGTCCCGGTAGACACGGACGGTGGCCCGGCCTGACCGGTCGACGCCGGTCCCGCCCGCCAGGGCGAGCAGGTCGGCGACGGTCGTGCCCTGCCGGACGACGTAGCGGCCCGTCGCGCCGACGGCGCCGACGGCCGTCACGGCGACGACGGCCTCCCCGGGCCGTGCGAAGAAAAAGTAGCCGGGCGCCGTCGTCTGGACGTCACCGAGCTGGCCGTACGACTGGGCGTCGGCGGCCCCCGCCAGCAGGACGGCGAGGGCGATCAGGACTCTACGCATTCCCCTCGTGGCCGTAGGTGTACTTGCGGCCGTAGCGGTAGGCGTACTGGTAACGGTAGCCGTACTCCTTCGACACGTCGAATCGGTTGAACACGACGCCGAGGACATCGCCGCCTACGCCGTGAATCTCCTGCACGGCATGCTCGAGTTCGAAGTCCTTGGTCTGCCCGGCCGCCGCTACCACGACCGTCCCGTCGACCTGGGTCGAGAGGAGAACCGGGTCGGTCGCGGCGAGGACCGGGGGCGCGTCGATCACGACGACGTCGTACGTCTCGCGGAACGCGCTGAGGAGATCGCGGAACGCCTTCGAGCCGAGGTATTCGGCCGGGTTGGGCACCATCGTCCCTGCCGGGAGCACGTCGAAGTCGTCGCCGACGGTCACATCGCGCTGCCCGCCTTGGCCGGAGATGTACTCCGTCAGGCCGGGCGTCTTGTTGACCCCGAAGAGGGTGTGGACACGGGGCCGCCGGAGGTCGGCGTCGATGAGGAGCGTCCGCCGGCCCGACTGGGCGATGACGGCGGCGAGGTTGGCGGCCACGGTGCTCTTGCCCTCGCCCGGGCTGGCGCTCGTGACCAGAAGCGTCTGGACGACGGCGTCGGGCTTCGAGAACTGGACGCTCGTCCGGAGCCCCCGGAAGGCCTCCGCCGCGGCCGACATCGGGTAGAGGATCGAGACGACGCGCGAGTCGAGGGTCCAGCCCTGGACCGTCACGGCGTCGGCGCCGCCGGCGTCCTCCTCGATCAGCTTCGTGACGTCGGGGACGACGCCGAGGATCGGGTGGCCGAGTTCGCGGAGCTGCGTCGGTCGCCGGAGCGTCTGGTCGAGCTGCGCGCGCCCGACGGCCAGCGCCACGCCGAGCCCGAGGCCGAGAAAGAGACCAAGAATCAAAGTCAGGGGGCGGTTCGGAGCGACAGGGGCCTCGGGCACGTCGGCAGAGCGGACCACCTCGGCGTAGCCCAGCTCGGCGCTCTCGGCGACGCGGGCCTCCTGGAGCCGCTGGTCGAGCCCGAGCGCCAGCCGCTCGGCGCTCTCGCGCTCGCGGATCAGGCGGGCCAGCTCGACGCTCTGACCGGGGATCCGGTCGAGGTCGCTCTGGTACGAGCCGATGCGGTCGTTGAGGATGCCGATCCGGGAGCGGAGCCCCTGGAGGGCCACCTCCGCCTCGGTCAGCCGGTCGCGGAGGGCGGAGAGGCGCGGGAGCCCCTCGGAGGCCGCGTCGACGCCGCCGGCGGCGATGGCCTCGTCCACGAGGCGATCGCTCTGCTGCTGGACGCGCGTCTCGAGCTGGTCGATCTGCCGGCGGAGCTGGGCCACGTCGGGCGGGACGTCGGACCGGGACCGGAGCGCGGGGTCGTTGAGATAGATCGTCTCGAGCCGCTCGCGGAGGGCCGCGAGGCGCTCCTCGTCCTGGCGGAGCGCGCGGTCGGTTCCGGAGCCCATCCGCTGGGCCACGGTCCCCTCGAGGCGGGAGATCTGGGCGCGGAGCTCGGCGATCCGCGACGACTGCATGCCGGCCTCGACGCGGGCCTGGTCGCGCTCGGCCTGGAGCGCCGCCAGCTGGCTCACGATGTTGGACGCCTCCTCGTCGAGCCGGACGGCCCCCTGCTCGTCCATGTAGCTCCGGGCGGCCTCCTCACGCGACCGGAGCTGCGCGGCGACGGAGTCGGCCTGGGCCTCGAGGAACTCGCGGCTGGCCGCGACCGACGCCCGGCTCGAGTTCTGCGTCCGGTCGACGTACGCCTGCGCGTAGAGATCGGCGATGAGTGCGGCCTCGCGCGGCGACGTGCTCTGCGCCGCAACTCGGACGCCGTTGGTCCGATCACCGCCATCCTGCTGCACCCGGATGTACTCCGTTACCCGATCGGCGACTTCTTCAACGGAGGCGGGCTCACCCTCCTCAGTCTCGATCACCGTCAGGGGGGGCATATCCCCGCTCGCGGCCTGCGCGAGCAACGTCGTGGCGACGGCACGGGGCAGATCCTCAGCCTTCTGCAGGATGTAGAGCTCGTTGGAGATCCCCTGGTCCTGGACGAAGGGAACCCCATCGCTCCCAGTGGGCATCATGCCACTCAAGCCCCCACCCGAATTCGTTTCTACGTAGAGATATGACGATGCCTCGTAGACGTCAGGCGCCGTAACCACGTACGCGATCACGGGCACGAGGACGGCGGCGACGCAGGCCAAGATGAGCCACCGCCCCCGGACGACCACGTCGACCCACTCTCGAATCTGGCTGGCGAGGTCCGCCGGCCGGCGGGGCGGGCCGTAGGCGTAGCCTGGGCGCGCGTAGTCGGGAGCAGGAGGAGCGGCCCCGAACGTCTCGGGCGGGAAAGGTTGAGGGGTCGACATAGATCGCTCGTGCACCGAGCCAGGAGAAGGCAGTAGGGCTTGAACTTAAGGACTGCGCCTCTCGGCAGCCGAGGGAGGCCTGGCCAATTCGTAGGGGTTCTTCTGATCTTACATCCTTACTCTCTCTGTTACGCTAGTGGAACGCCGCCCCCTACTTCAAAATTTTCGCCTTCCCCAGGCATGGGGCATCGCCGCATGGACGGCGAGCATCGCCGTCGCGATCTCATTGGCCGTGCCTGGGCAGTGGATCCCGCAAATCGTTCGTTCTGCGGAGTCCGCTACTCACGCCGCCGCGTTCGCCGTCACATGCGGATTGTGGGCGCTCGCCGGGCGGGCCCGCCTCGGCGTGGTCCTCGTCCTAGGCGTCACGGCCGCGATCGGCACGGAGTGGCTCCAGCAGGCGGTCGTCCCGCTCCGCACAGGCTCGGCGTCCGACGCGCTGGCGAACACCCTCGGCGTCGCCATAGGCGCAGGCGTCGCGTTCGCCCTCCGCCGGCAGAAACCGGTCCCGGATCTCCCCTCGCCGAGGCGGCCGGGCCCGTGATCGGGGAGGGCACGGTAGGTTCCCCGTCCGCCACCGGTGGGGAACTCCTGTGACCCGGCGGCCTCCCCAACCCGCGCGATGCGCACCTGGACATCGTCTCGCCTCGCACGTTTCGCCGGGGTCATGGTCCTGGCCTACGGGGTGTGGTTCGTGCTCTACGACCTGTGGATCTTGCCCGACGGCCGGCTCGACGAGGCGCTGTCGCTGTTCGTCGCGTCGGCGACGGGCGCCCTCGCCGGGCTCGGGTCCAACGACGTCGTGACCGACGGCCGCGTGGTGTGGCTCGGCCAACGGGGGATCGAGGTCGCGAACGGGTGCAACGGACTCGCGTCCCTCAGCCTGTTCGTCGGGTTCGTGATCGCCTACCCCGGTTCATGGTCTCGGCGGGCCCTCTTCATCCCGTTCGGTCTCGCCGTGCTCGTCGCAGCGAACGTGGTGCGCTGCGTCGCTCTGCTGGTCCTCCTCGACCGGCGCCCCGAGTGGTTCGACGTCGTCCACTCGGAGCACTCGGTCTGGACGTTCTACGCAGTCACCTTCGCCCTGTGGGTGCTGTGGACACACGTCGGCGAGCACCCGTCGGAGCCAGAGCCGACGGAGACGTCCGTCCTCGATGGCGTCGCGGCGTAGCCCTCCGAGCCCGCTCCTGCGCGGCGCGGCGGTCTTCGGGCTCGTCCTTCTCTACGCGCTTGTCCTCCGCCCGGCCCGCCCTCTGCTCACCCACGGCCTCGCCCTCCCGGCCCTCCATGCCGCCACGGCGAGCCAGCCCGGCGCTTACGAGGTCGTCGTCCGCCGAGACGGGATCTCGCTGGAGATCTACCGGGCCGAGGACGGTCCCGAGCGTGCGCTGACCTCGTGGACCGCACCGCCCGGCCTGCTCTTCCTGCTTCCGGGCCTGTTTCTGGTCGGACTGCGCCCGTGCCGGCCCGACTGGCTCGTGCTCTTGGCCAGCCATATCGGGCTGGGGGTGCTGCAGGTCGCACTGGTCACAGCCGGGGTCGCGGGGTCGAGCGCCGGGTTCGACGCCTACCGGTTTTCTCAGACGTACCTGACGGAGGCCGTCGGGCTCGGCGTCCCGGTCCTCCTCTACGCCCTGGCGAGGCGAGAGGACCGCCGGGGGCCCAGCGTCGACGGGGGGTTCACTGCCGAGGAGACGCCGGACTTCCGAGTCGAGCCTGACGATTCGTGAACGACGCCTCCCTCCCTCCCGGCGCCCCCGAATGCCGGCCCTCAACCGCCCCACGCGCGGCACAAAAAACGCCCTCCCCGGGGTCG
>CAXRFJ010000517.1:0-6192 GCA_964229475.1 Rubrivirga sp. | reverse complement strand
CCACCACGCCTACGTGGTCAACGAGGCCGGGCCGATCCAAGTCCTCGACCTCGCCGACCCGACGGCCCCGGTCGAGGTCGGCCGCCTCGACGTCCAGCCGGGGGTGGCCAACGGCGGGGCGCACAACGTGGCCGTGGCCGAGGGCCACCTCTGGGTGACCGGCGGGCGGATCGGCGGGAACGCCGGCCTCCGCGTCTACTCCCTCGCCGACCCGGCGAATCCGACGCTCACCGACACGTTCCGCCCCGACCACTGGCCGACGCCCTACTACCACGACTTCGAGGTCCGCGACGGCGTCGGCTACGGCTCGGCCATCTACAGCGGCGGCGGCGTCGACGTGCTCGACGTGTCGGACCCGACGGACGTCCGGCTCCTGACCTCGTTCACGTACCCCGGCGCCGGGGCCCACAACACGTGCACGACCGAGGACGGCGGGACGCTCTACGTCGGCGACGAGATCGGGACGAGCGGCAACTGGATCCGGATCTTCGACGTCCGCGACCTCGACGACATCGAGCAGGTCGGCGAGATCGTCGTCGACGCCAGCGCCGTCGTCCACAACTGCTACGTGCGGGGCGACCGGCTCTACGTGGCCCACTACACGGAGGGGCTCCGCGTGTTCGACGTCTCGGACCCGCACGCGCCGGTCGCGGTCGCCTACCTCGACACGTACCTCGAGCCCGGCTACGGCTTCCGCGGGGCGTGGACGGCCTACCCGTTCCTCCCGTCGCGGAAGGTGCTCGTGTCGGACCTCCAGTCGGGCCTGTGGGTCGTCGCGCTCGAGGGCGACGCCGTGGCCTCCGAGCCGACCCCGGCCCCGCGCGCGGCGCTCCGCGTCTGGCCCACCCCGCCGGCCGGCGCGGCCCCGCGGGCCTTCGACCGCGGCGCGCCCGCCGAGGCGGACGTGGTCGTGGTGGACGTGCTCGGCCGCGAGGTCGCCCGGGCGCGCGTGAGCGGGCGGGCCGGGGCGAACCGCGCGCCCCTCGACCTCGGCGGCGTGCCGGCCGGGGTCTACGTCGCGCGGCTCCTGCTCGACGGGCTCGCCGCGGGCGCCGCGCCGCTCACCGTGGCGCGGTAGCGGCTAGACGTGCCGGGTCTTGCGCGGCGGCGGGGCCTGGCGGCTCGGCAGCGCGGCCGGGTCCACGACCTCGGAGCGGACGCGGTGCGGCCCGCGCGCGCGCATCGCCAGCCGGTCGGCGGCGGCGCCCGAGAGGTCGAGCTGGCGGCCCCGGATGAACGGGCCCCGGTCGTTGACGCGGACGAGGACGCGGCGGTCGTTGTGCGCCGAGGTCACGCGGAGGAGGGTCCCGAACGGGAGCGACCGGTGGGCCGCCGTGAGGGCGCCGTGGTTGTAGCGCTCGCCGTTGGCGGTGCGGTTGCCGTGGAGCGAGGCGGCGTAGTAGCTCGCCACGCCGGTGCGGGCCGCGCGGCGGCCCTCGGCGCGCGCGCCACCCGGGGCGATGGGGCCGGCCTGCTGGGCCACGCCGGGGAGCGCGAGGGCGGCGAGGGCCGCCAGAATCAGGAGTCGCGTCACACAGGAAGCGGGGGGTGAGACAGGGCGGACGGGCCGTATCGGGGCCCGCCCGCGGGCGTCAGGTCGGCGAGGTTAGGGCGCGGCATAACGGCTTCCTAGTCGCAACCCCCGGTATCGCCGACTCTTGGGCGTCCCTTGACCGCCCCTCGGCCGGACCCGCACCGGGCCTCCACAATCGGCCCGGATCGGAGCCGCGGGCGCCCCGTCTATCTTCCCCTCCCCTTCCGACCCCTCGGTGCTCTCGCTCCTCCTCATCCTCGCCGCCAGCTACCTCCTGGGAGCGATCCCCTTCAGCCTCGTCGTCGGGCGGGTGATGGGCGTCGACCTCCGCCAGCACGGGAGCGGCAACGCGGGGGCGACGAACGCGCTGCGCGTGCTGGGCAAGGGACCGGGCCTCCTCGTGTTCCTGCTCGACTTCGGGAAGGGGCTGGCGGCGGTCGCGCTCTTGTCGCAGATCCGCGTGGGCGGCGAGTCGCTGGTCGGCCTGCTCGGGTCGCGGCCGGAGCTCGCGGCGGCGTGGGCCGCGACGCTGGCCGGCACGGCGGCCATGGTCGGCCACGTGGTCACGGTCTGGGGCCGGCTCTTTTTCGGGTCGTGGAAGGGCGGCAAGGGCGTCGCGACCGGCGCCGGGATGCTGGCCGGGCTGGCGCCGCTGCCGGTCGGTCTCGCGCTCCTCGTGTTCGTCGGCGTCCTCGCCACGACGCGCTACGTGTCGCTGGGCTCGATCCTCGCCGCGCTGTCGCTGCCGCTGTCGCTGCTGGCGCTCCACGTCGGGTTCGGGTGGGAGAGCCCGCCGCCGGTCTGGGTCTTCGCCCTGCTCGTGCCGGCGTTCATCCTGTGGACGCACCGGGCCAACGTCCGTCGCCTGCTCGATGGGACGGAGTCCAAGATCGGCTCGACGGCCGACTGACCCGGTCCGCCGGCGACGGCGGGCAAAAAAAGGGACCCCCCACCGGGGCACGAACACGGGGCTCGATCCGGTGCCGAGTTCGCACTCGTGTTCACGGCACACGAAACCGACGGGGGTCGGGTTCGAGGGGGACTCACCCACCTCTCCCTCGGCCACCTTGAACTCGTGGGCGGGACCGGGCCTCTCGGGCGTCGCTCCGTCCGGCTCCACCCCACGGTCGGGCTCTACGGGCGGGCCGTCGGCACCGTCGGCATCGGGACGGACGGCACGTTCTAGCGCGGCCGGGGCCGCGGCTCGACGCGGGGCTCCAGCTCGAGCTCCCGGTCCGGTTCCGCGTGCTCGGCACCGACGCGGCCCTCGCGACGGGCGTCCGCCGGTCGCTGGTCTCGGGCGACGCGGTCCGGCGCTCGTCGGTCCCGACGGTCGGCCTCCGCATCAACTTCTGAGCACGACCGTGCGGCGAGACCCGCACCCAGAGAAAGGCAGGAAAAGGTGCCTGGCGCGGATGCCTCGCGCCGTCTAACGTTCGAGGCCTCACCCGCCCCGCCCCGAATCGACGCCTCGCTACGCCCTTCCCTTCTCGCGTACCGATGCGTATCGATCTCCGGGCCCTCGTGGCTCTCTCCGCCCTGCTGGCGACGTCCGCCAGCGCCCAGGCCCCCGCTGAGGGGCGCGGCCTCTACGGCGTGTACGGCGCCGCCTCTCCCGAGCGGCTCCTCTTCCCGTCCGACGCCGACCCGAGCGTCATCGTCGGCTACCGGCTCTCGCCCCGGGTCGACGTCCAGATCGGGGCCGAGCGGACCTCGCGGTCGCGCACGCAGATCCTGCGCAGCGAGGTCGGCGTGGTCAGCGAGCGGGAGCGGACCGAGGCGCTGGTCGTCGGGGCCGGCTACACCGAGCGGCACGGCCCCGCGCTCGTCCGCGGGCGCCTGAGCCTGGGCTACGACGACTTCTCGGCCAGCGCCGCCATGTACCGCCCGGACTCGGTCCGCGTCGTCTCGTGGGACGGGCCGATGGACACCTACGCGCTCACGACCGACGACTTCGCGTCGACGCGCGGCACGTTCGTCCACCTCGGCGGCAGCGCGGCGGTGGCCGCCCCGCTCCAGTTCGGGCGCGTGTCGGTCACCCCGGGCGTGGGCGTGGCCGCGTCGCTGTCGTCCCGCGCGGCCGGCGCGGAGGAGGCGCAGGGCGCGCACTGGCTGCCGTTCCTCCAGCTTCCCGTCGGGGTCCGCCTCGGCGGCGTGACGGTGACGGTCCAGACGACGGCCGGGGTCGCGCTCGGGCCGGAGGCCGAGTCCCGGCGGTTCGCCCGCCGGCAGGCCGCGCCGGCCGGCACGTTCGTGCTCGACGGCGCCTTCCGCGTCGACTTCTAGCCGCGTCGACGTCCGGCCCGCCCACCTCCGCCCCGTGCTCATGCGCCGCCTCCTCCCCGCCCTCGCCCTGCTGTCCGCCGCCGCCAACGCCCAACCGGCCGACCGCCTCGGGCTCTACGCCGTCGTCGGCTCCGCCGCGCCCGAGCGGGCGCTCTTCCGCGGACCCGCCGACCCGCTCCTGACGCTCGGCTACCGCGTTTCCGACGCCGTCGACGTGCAGCTCGGCGCGCGGCTCGGGACGGACCGCCTGCGGATCGGCGGCGACCAGGACGGCGTCCGCCGCGAGGTCCCGTCCCCCGTCCTCGCCGACATCGAGAGCCGGACGCGCGCGCTGGCGGCGTCGGTCGGCCTCGCGGTACCGGCCGGCGCCGCCCGGGTCCACGTGCGGACGAGCCTCGCGGTCGACGCCCTGGCCCGGTCCACCTACAGGTACGGTCCGGGAACGACCCCCGGCGACGTGATCTACCTCGACGGGGGGCCGCCGCCGGAGGAGACCTCCGCGACGTTCGTCCACGCGGGCGTGAGCGGGACGGTCGCGCTCCCGATCCGTCGGCGGGGCGGGCAGCTGGCGCCGGGCGTCGGGCTGGCGATCGCGACGGCCGAGCGCGTCGGCGGGTCGATCGCGGCGCCCCCGGCCTTCGGGATGGGCTTCGTCTCCGTCCCCGTGAGCGTCGAGGCGGGCCGGGTCCGCCTGACGCTCGACGCGCGGGCCGGCCTCGCGCGGGCGCTCTGGGAGGGCGCGGACGTCAGCGGCTGGTCGCCCCGCACCGCGCTCAGCGCGCGCGTCGAGATCTAGCCGGCGGCCTGGCGGGCGATCGGGACGACCGTCTCGGCGACGGTCGCCGCGATGATCCGCTGGCCCTCGGGGGTCGGGTGGACGCCGTCGTCCTGGTTCAGCCGGGCGACGCCGGCCACGCCGTCGAGCAGGAACGGGATGAACGCCGCGCCGTGGGCCTCGGCCACGGCCGGGAAGACGGCGCGGAACCGCTCCGTGTAGTCCTCGCCGTAGTTGGGGAGCGCCTCCATGCCGGCGACGACGAGGCGCGCGTCGGGGGCGGCCTCCGCGACGGCGTCGAGGATCGCGCCGAGGTTCTCGCGCGTGGCCTCGGGGTCGGTGCCGCGGAGCCCGTCGTTGGCGCCGAGGGCGAGGACGAACACGTCGGGCGTGGTCTGGCGGAGGGCCCACGCGATCCGCCCGCGCCCCCCCGCCGACGTCTCGCCGCTCACGCCCGCGTTGACGACGCGGACCGGCACGCCGGCCTCCTCCAGCCGCGCGCCGACGAGCGCGGGGTAGGCGAGGTCGGGGCTGGCGAGGCCGTAGCCGGCCGTGAGGCTGTCGCCGAAAAAGAGGATCGTGACGGCGCCGTCGTCCTCGTCGGCCGCCTCCGCCAGCGGGCGATCGGACGTCGAGGGCGACTCCGGCGTGGCCGTCGAGAGCGGCTCGCCCGCCTCGGCGGGCGCGGGGTCGGGCTCGACCTCCTGGCACCCGGCGAGCAGGGCGGCGGCGAACAGCATGAGGGCGAGGCGCATGGCGTCGATCGGGTTTCGGGGCTCACCGGAACGGGCGCCGGGCGGTTCCTCCTGCGCGGCCTCTTGGCGAACCCTTCCGGGGGCTCCCCGTACGGGCGGCGCGGAATCGTCCGTTGGACCAATCAACTCAGCCCCCTCCGCCCGTGGACGGCCCCGTCCTCTCCGCCCGCGCCCTCTCCAAGACGTTCACGAATGCCGGCCGGTCGCTGACCGTCCTCGACGACGTGTCGTTCAGCGTGCCCGCCGGCGCGACGTGCGCCATCGTCGGCCCGTCGGGGAGCGGCAAGACGACGCTGCTCGGCCTGTGCGCCGGCCTCGACCGCCCGACGTCCGGGACCGTCCGCCTCGCTGGCACCGACCTCGGGCCGCTCGACGAGGACGCCCGCGCCGCACTCCGGGCCGAGGCCGTCGGGTTCGTGTTCCAGGGCTTCCGCCTGCTCCCGACGCTGACGGCGGCCGAGAACGTGGCCGTCCCGCTCGAGCTCCGCGGCGAGCGCGGGGCGCGCCAGACGGCACTCGACCTGCTCGACCGCGTGGGGCTGGCCGACCGCGCCGGCCACTACCCGACCCAGCTCTCGGGCGGCGAGCAGCAGCGCGTGGCGCTCGCCCGCGCCTTCGCCGGCCGCCCCCGCCTCCACGTCGCCGACGACCCGACGGGCAACCACGACGCCGAGACCGGCGCCCGCGTCGAGGCCCTCCTGTTCGACCTCAACCGCGAGGCCGGGACCGCGCTCGTCGTCGTGACGCACGACCCGGAGCTCGCGGCGCGGTGCGAGCGGACGATCACCCTCCGCGCCGGCCGCGTCGTCGAGGACACCGCCGCCGACTCCCCCCGCCTCGGC
>CAXRFJ010000516.1:0-6414 GCA_964229475.1 Rubrivirga sp. | reverse complement strand
CCCTTCAGCAGCTCGACGACGAACATCGACGTCGCCGACGGGAGCGCGACGGCGATCGACGTGGTCGACTGCTGGGCGAGCTTCCGGGCGATCCGCTGCGGCTGGAACTGGAGCTTCCGGATCGCGGCCTGCACGCGGCTGCGCGTCGCGTCGGAGACCTCGTTGGACCCGTTCAGGACGCGGGAGACCGTGGAGATGGCGACGCCGGCCTCGTCGGCGACGTCGTAGATCGTGGGCCGCGTGTTCGGGGAGCGATCGGGCATGGCGGGGGGCGCGGGGAAGCTCAAAGCTACGGGAGCCTGCCCGAGCGCGGATTACGAATCTGAGCCGGGCCCGACGCCGAGCCGCAGGGCGTGCCCGTCCACCTCGACGGCGTGGCGGACGGCCTCGGTCGCGAACCGCTTCGCCCGCTGGAGCGCCTCCTCGACCGGGAGCCCATCGACGAGGCCCGCCAGAGTGGCGAGCGCGAAGCCGCTGCCGGCGCCGTCCGGGTGGGCCTCGAGGAGCGGCGCCTCGAACAGGGCGAAGTCCTCGCCGTCGTAGTAGAGGTCTGCGAAGAACGGGCGCTCGGCGTCGGCGCCCGGATCGTCGGCGGCGTCGTAGAACCGGTACGGGAGGCTCCCGCAGCGGATCACGACGGACCGGGCGCCGCGGTTGTGGAGTCGCTGGGCCGCGACCTGGGCGTCGTCGAGCGACTCGATCTGGGCGTTCGTGACGAGCTCGGCGTCGGCCTTCGACAGCGTCACGAGCGTGGCCGCGCGCAGCCGGTCGGCGACCGCATCGATGCCGCGCGCCTCGAGGACCGTCTCCCCGCTCGGCCCCGACGCCACGAGGTCGAGCACGACGGGCACGTCGAGCGCGGCGGCCCAGTCGAGCACCGAGGCGGCGGTCTTCGGCCCGCCCAGGATCCCGATCTTGACGCCGCGGACCGGCCCGACGCCGTCGAGGTGCTCCAGCTGGGCCCGGACCGTGTCCACCGGGACGTCGGTGACGTCCGTCACGTGCCCCCCGCTGGCGACGACGATCGACGTGCAGACGGGTAGCGGTGCGAGGCCGAGCGCGCGGGCGGAGAGCACGTCGGCCGCGAGCCCGCGCTCGCTGGCGGTGTACGTGGCGCCGACGACGGCGACGGGGGAGAGAGGCATGGCACGAAAGGGGGGAGACGCCGCAAGCTATCGGGGGGCGCGGTGGGGAACCGTCTATCTTCCGCCAACCGTCCCCCACGCCGCCGATGGCTCGCGTCACGCTCGACAAGCTCCGGAAGGTCTACGACAACGGCTACGAAGCCGTCCACGACGTCAGCCTCGACGTCGACGACGGCGAGTTCATCGTCCTCGTCGGCCCCTCGGGCTGCGGCAAGAGCACGACGCTGCGCATGGTGGCCGGCCTGGAGTCGATCTCCTCGGGCACGCTCCGCATCGGCGACCGCGTGGTCAACGACGTGGCCCCGAAGGACCGGGACATCGCGATGGTCTTCCAGAACTACGCGCTGTACCCGCACATGGACGTCTTCGACAACATGGCGTTCGGGCTCAAGCTCCGGAAGCTGCCCAAGCCCGAGATCCGCCAGCGGGTCGAGGCCGCGGCGGCCACGCTCGGGCTCGACGGCGTGCTCGACCGGAAGCCGAAGGCGCTCTCCGGCGGCCAGCGCCAGCGCGTCGCGCTCGGCCGCGCCATCGTGCGCAACCCCGCGGTCTTCCTGTTCGACGAGCCGCTCTCGAACCTCGACGCCAAGCTCCGGGTGCAGACCCGGACCGAGATCTCGAAGCTCCACCGGGACCTGGGGGCGACCATGCTCTACGTCACGCACGACCAAGTCGAGGCCATGACCATGGGGGACCGGATCGTCGTGCTGCACGACGGGTTCGTGCAGCAGGTGGCCCCGCCGCTCGAGCTGTACGACCGCCCCGCGAACGTCTTCGTGGCGGGCTTCATCGGCAGCCCCGCCATGAACTTCCTGGCCGGCGCTCTTGACGGGTCTCAGTTTCGGTCGGCGAGTGGATCCGTTATTGTTGATTTGCCACACAAGCCAACGACCCAGAGCCCCGTCACGCTCGGCGTCCGGCCGGAAGACCTCTACACCCCCGAGCTGTCTCCCGCCACGAAGCGCCTGTCGGACCCGTTCGCGGGGACCGTCGAGGTGGAAGAGCCCATGGGGAACGAGGTGGTCGCGTACGTCCGCGTCGACGCCGACAACCGGCTCGTCGCGCGGCTCGACCCGCAACCCCTGGCTGACGGCCAGGGTGCGGCACGACTCCGGATGGACCTCGACAAGCTCCACCTGTTCGACGCGGAGACCGGCGAAGCGCTACGTGCGTAGGAGCGGCTCACCAGTCCGCCGTCGTGATGCCCACTCCGTCGCTGTCTGCCCGCGTGCTCGCCGTCCTCGTCGCGCTGGCCGTTCTGCTGTCCGGCCAGCTCGTCCTGTCCGGATGTGAGGTCGACCACGAGACCGAGGCGGACGGGGACGAGTCGGTCCGTGTCACCGTCGATGGCGAGGCGCTCGATCGGGCCCGCGAGACCCTCGGCGCCGCGAGCGACGCCATCGACGAGGCGGCGTCCGAGGTCACAGACGCCGTGGGCGAAGACCCCGGCCTCGGTGACTCCGGCGACAACACCGAGGCCGGCGGACCCGAGTGACCAGCGCCCGTGCGGAAAGACGGACAGTCCAGAATCTGCCCACCACTCACGATAACAGTAATTATCGAACCGATTTGGAGGCCGAGTCCGCCGACCTCGACGGGACCACGGCGGTCGGCGGCCGTTCGTAACGTTCCGCTCCCCCTGGACACGACGATGGAACACGACCACGCGCTCCCCGCGAGCGTCGGTGCCGCGAGCCACGCCCGGCTGGGCCGGGCCTTCACGGCTCAGTCCGACCTCGTCCCACTGTACCTGCTGCGCTACGACCGGGAGAACACGCGCCGCGCGTATGCCAAGGACCTCGAGTCTTTTTTCGGCTGCGAGACCGTGACGCTGGAGATGGCCGCGACCGTGACGTTCACCGACGTGAACGAGGCGCTCCAGCGTCTCGAGTCTGAAGGCAAAAGCCCCGCCACGCAGCGCCGGTTTCTCGCGTCTCTCCGGGGCTTCTTCGGATGGCTCGCGGCGCTCGGCTTTATCGACCTCAACCCGGCGGACCGACACCTCGTCCGTCGAATCCCGAAAACGTCGGATGCCGACCAACTCGTAACGGTCCTCACGCGTGAACAGGCGTCGCGGATGCTGGCGGCCATCGACCGGTCGAAGCCTTCGGGGCCGCGGAACTACGCGCTCGTCATGACGCTTCTGCACTGCGTCCTTCGCCGGTCGGAGGCCGCATCGATGGACGTCGAGGATCTGACCCCTGCGGGTGAGCACACGGTCCTCCGCCTGAAACGTGCCAAGGGCGGCGCGAACCAAACGGTCAAAGTGCCCGCCCACGTGGCGGATGTCTTGGACGACTTTATCCGATCAAGTGGATACACATCTGGCCCCGTGTGGCGATCGATGTCCACCAACCAGAGCCAGGGCAAACGCCTATCTGGATCCGCCATCTACAAGATCGTCCGTGGCCTCGGTACTGCGGCCGGGCTTCCCCAGCAGATCGGGGCGCACACCTTGCGCCATACGGGGTGCACACTCGCCATCGAAGGCGGCGCATCTCTGCAGCAAGTTCAGGCGCACGCACGCCACAAAAACATTGAGACGACCATGCGCTATGTCCACCAGCGCGACCGGCTGGCGAACAGCGCGGCCGACTTTATCGACCTCTAGATGGACTACGACCTGATCGTCGTCGGGGCCGGCCACAACGCGCTCATTTCGGCCGCCTACGCTGCGAAAGCCGGGTACCGTGTCGGCGTGTTCGAGCGGCGCCCGATCGTCGGGGGCGCCGTGTCGACCGTCGAGCACGTCCCGGGCTACCGGTTCGACCTCGGGGGCTCCGCCCACATTCTCATCCGCCTGACGCCGATCGTGGAGGAGCTCGGCCTCTCCGACTACGGCCTCGACTACCTGGAGCTCGACCCGCTGTTCTTCGCGCCCTACGAGGACGAGTCGTCTGTTTTTATCTACCGGGACATCGACCGGACCTGTCAACATCTGGAGGCGCAGTTCCCCGGCGAAGGGGAGCGCTACCGGACGTTCGTCGAGACATGGGCGCCGTTTTCTCAAACCGTGCGCGACGTGTTCCTCTCGACGCCCAGCCCCTTCGAGCTCGGCAAGCGCTTCGCGTTCGGCGGGTCGGTGCAGATCGACTGGCAACAGGCGTTGTCCGTCATCATGCGTCCCTACGGTGAGGCCGTCGACCAGTACTTCACCGAGGAGAAGGTCAAGGCGCCCCTGGTGTGGATGGCCGCGCAGAGCGGCCCCCCTCCCACCGAGGCGATGGGCGCGCCCTTCCTGCTGTGGCACCCGCTGTACCACGAGAGCGGGATCGCCCGGCCTCGGGGCGGCTCCGGGGGGCTCACCCAGGCCCTCGCCGCCATGATCCGCGCGCACGGCGGAGACGTCCGGACGTCCTCGCCCGTGGACCGGCTGCTCGTCCGGAACGGCCGCGTCGAGGGCATCGAGGTGCGGGGCGAGGCGATCACGGCGCGGGCGGTCCTGTCGGGGACCCACATCCTCGAGACCCTCGACCGCCTGCTCCCACGCGAGCACCGGCCCCCCGAGGCGGACGGGATGCGGGTCGGGAACGGGTTCGGGGCCATCCTCCGGCTCGCGCTCGACAAGCCGGTCGAGTACGCCGCCGCCCCCGGGATCGAGTCTCGGACGGCGCTCCAGCTCGTCTGCCGCGACCGCCAGCAGATCCACGACGCCTACGCCGACTACCTCAAAGGCCGGCCGGCGGCGGACCCGCCGATCGTGGGGATGAGCTTCTCCGCCGTGGACGACACGCTGGCCCCTCCGGGCGGCGAGGTGCTGTGGCTGTGGGCCCAGTACTTCCCGTACGAGATGACCGGGGGCCGGACGTGGGACGCGATCGAGGACGAGGTCGCTGAGCGGATCCTCGACACCTTCGAGCCCTACGCACCGGGCACCAAGGCGTCCGTGGTCGGTTCGCTCTTCCAGCACCCCCTGTGGCTGGAGCGTGAGCTCGGCCTGTTCCGGGGCAACGTGATGCACCTCGAGATGACGATCGACCAGATGTTCGCGATGCGACCGTCGATGAATCTGAGCGACTACCGCGGCCCGGTCGACGGGCTCTTCCTGACCGGCGCCAGCATGCACCCCGGAGGCGGGATCATGGGCGCATCCGGACGAAACGCCGCTCGTGTCGTTTTGCACTTTCTCGACTCGAAGCGATGACCGACCCCACAGGCCTCCGCTACGCCCGCCAGCTCCGGCTCCCCGGGGTCGGGCTCGACGGCCAGCAGCGGCTCGCCGAGGCCTCCGTGCTCGTCGTCGGCGCGGGCGGGCTGGGCGCGCCCGCGCTCCACCACCTCGTGGCGTCGGGCGTCGGGCGCGTGGGCTTCGTGGAGTTCGACCACGTCGACGTGACCAACCTCCACCGCCAGACGCTCTACGCCACTGGCGACGTCGGCCGCCCGAAGGCCGAGGCGGCCCGGGACCGGCTGGCGGCGGTCAACCCGGAGGTCGCGATCGAGGCCCATCCCGTCCGCCTCACGGCGGCCAACGCCGACGCCCTGATCTCCCAGTACGACCTCGTGCTGGACGGGTCGGACACGTTCGGGACGCGGTACGTGGTGAACGACGCCTCGGTCCGGACCGGGACGCCCAACGTGTTCGCCTCTGTGAGCCAGTTTTCCGGGCAGATCTCGGTGTTCGGCACGGAAACCGGGCCGTGCTATCGGTGCCTGTTCCCCGATCCGCCGCCGCCCGGCCTCATCCCCAACTGTGAGGACGGGGGGGTCCTGGGCGTCGTCCCCTCGCTCCTGGGCACCCTGCAAGCCACGGAGGCGCTCAAGTGGATCCTCGGGGTCGGGGACCCCCTCGTGCGGCGCTTGCTGCTCATCGACGCGTTGACGATGGACGTCCGCGAGATCGCGGTCGAGCGCGACCCCGCGTGTCCGGCCTGCGGGCGCGCGGGCGGCCGTCGGGAGACGCCGGCGCCCGAGGCGCTCCCGGACGACATCACGGCCGCCGAGCTCCGGTCGCGCCTGGATTCGGCGGCTCCCGTCCTGGTGGACGTGCGGGAGGCCCCCGAGCATCACGCCGGCAACATCGGGGGCCGTCTGATCCCCCTCGGCCAGCTCGACGTCCGCGCCTTCGAGCTCGACGACGCCCGTGACCGGGAGATCGTGGTCTACTGCGCCTCGGGCGGACGCTCGGCCGTCGGAGCGCGCCTGCTGCGGGAGCGGGGCTTCCGCGCGCGGTCGCTCCGCGGGGGCATGGAGGCCTGGACCGCGCTCTCGTGACGTCCCCTCCGGTCCTCCTCATCGCGGGCCCGACCGCGGTCGGGAAGTCGTCGCT
>CAXRFJ010000515.1:0-7490 GCA_964229475.1 Rubrivirga sp. | reverse complement strand
CCGCCGAGGCCGTCGAGGTCGAGGTAGGGGAGCGAGCGGAGCGCGACGAGGAGGCCCGGCGCCGCGGGCGACTGCGACTCGAGGACCGCGGCGAACGCGTCCTCGGAGCCGGGCCCGGCCCCGTAGTAGACGGTCACGACGAACGTGTGCGGGACCTCGTGGGCGCTCCCGTCGAGGCGGACCACGCTGGGCGCCTCGTCGGCGAACTCGCGCCAGAGGACCTCGGCGTAGCGCGACGGCTGGCCCATCGTCGTCTTCCGCTCGCGGTCGGACGCGCCGTCGAGCGCGCCCTCGGCGACGGTCTCGGCCACGCGGCCGGCCTGGAGGAACGCGGCGTCGTGGCGCCCGAGGCAGGCGCGGACGAACGCGGCCAGCGCCGCGCGCTTGGCGAGGACGTCGGGCCCGTCGTGGAGGGCGAGCGCGTCGAGGGTCTCGGCCGGCGTCATGCCCGGGCCGTCCCCACGGCGTCGTACAGGAGCTTCGTGAGGACCTCCTCGGCGCGCCGGCGGACCGCGGGCTCCTCGTCGTCGATGGCCGGGGCGAGCGTCCAGTACTTCCGGCGCTCGTCCCAGACCTCGTTGATCGCGCCCTTGTCGAAGGCGGTGTCGTAGCCCTTCTCGAGGACGGCTTTGGCCTTGCTCACGCGGATCCGGTTGATCGCCCCACGGCTCCCGGAGCCGAGGCGATCGGCGGCGACGCCGGTCGCACGCGCGTGCGTGCCCGTCACGATCCGGAGCGGGCCGTTGTCGTCGGGGTCGCGCCGGCCCTCGCCCTTCGCGTCGCGCATCCGGCCGACGGCGTTCGCGCCCATCCGGACGGCCCCGAAGCGGAGGACGTCCTGGAGCGCGGCCGGGAGCGCAGCCGTGGCGAGGTCGAGGGCCCGGGCGGCCTGGGCGGGGGAGAGGTCGGTCATGCCTCGATGTGCTGGAAGCGCCGGAGCCGGCTGTTGTAGATCGCCTCGACCTCGGTGACCCGGCCGATGAGCCGGTTCACGTTCGAGAGCCGGTAGTCCGGCCCGACCGTCGTGACGTCGCCGACGCGGACCGTGTCGGCCCCCTTGCCGGCGCCCTGCTCGAGCCGCCGGGCCACGACGACGGCCGCCTCGGCGAGCGCCGAGACGACGGCCGGCGGCGCGGGCGGGACCGGGGCGAGGTCGGCCGCCGCGATGGGCTCGCCGTCGGGGCGGAGGATCTCGCCGTCGGCCGTCATCGCCGCGAGGAGCTCGGCGTCGCTCTGGCCCGGGCGGCGCCAGCCCGCGACGTAGCGGACCGCGCCGGGCGCGCCGGCGCCGGAGAGGTCGAGCCGGCCGAGCGTGTCCACGGACACGTCGGCCGAGAGGGCGACCGAGGCGGGGCCGGCCGGGGCGAGCGGGAGCCGGTACGCCGGCGCCCACACGCGGGCCGTGGCCACGTGCGCGAACGCGCCGTAGCCGAGCCAGTCGTCGAGCCCGGCCTGCGCGACCGTCGCCGCCAGCGGGCCCAGCGTGTCGATGGCGTCGACCGTCGCGGCGGCGTGGTCGGCCACGTCGTCGGCGGTGACGAGCAGGGGAGCCCAGTCGGCCACGGGTCGCTACGCCTCGGTGGCGTGGCCGGCCTTGACCAGGCGCTCGGCGACGTCCGGCGCGACGTCGATCGTCTCGCCCTTGAGCCGGTTCCGCCCGCGGTAGTCGGGCGTCCCGCCCTCGGGCGTGAGCATCGTGGCGGGGACGGTCCGCGAGAGCGTGACCGCGACGGTCTCGCCCTCGGGCGTCCCGTCGGGGGCGCCCGCCATCTCGGCCGCGCGCGCCTCGGCGGCGGCCTTGCCCTGGACCTTCTCGACGACCTCGTCGCCGCGCTTGATCTCGTACCAGCCGCCGCCGGCCTCGTGGACTGTGATGACTGCCATCGTCTCGGGGGTGTGTGAGTGGAGACGAGGGCGGCCCTGGCTCACGCCGAGGCCGCCCTCGTCAAGGGAGCGGCGCCGGCTTAGACGGCGTCGGAGTCGTAGTACACGATCGCGCCGGTCCGCTTGATCGCGAGCGCGAGGCGCTCCTCGGCGAGCACGGCGTACCGGTTCGTCAGGAAGTAGTCGCCGGGCTGGCCGGTGCGGAGGATGATCCCGTACTCGTTCTGGAGCTGGCCGTCGAAGAGCTGGGCCGCGATCTGGAAGGCCGCGACGAGGACGTCGGCCGGGGCGATCTGGTTGGTGTCGACGACGGGGAGGCCCCACAGCCGCTTGCCCGCCATGCCCTGCGGCATCGCGAAGATGTAGGCGCCCTCGGTCGTCTTCGTCGTCTCGATCTTGAACCAGTCGATCGGGTTGAGGACGACGCCGTCGGCGGGGAAGTCGGCGACCTGGAGCTGGGCGATCGCGCCCCGGATGTGGTCGAGGAGCGTCGTGTTCGCGACCGTGTCGCCGTAGGTCGCCGCGTCGTAGGCCGTCGCGTTGGCGATGAGCCCGTCGGTCGCGTCGTTGAGGATCCAGTCGTCCTCGGCCTTCTCGATCCCGTACTCGAGCTCGGCGTCGATCGTCGAGGCCAGCCCGTCGATGTCGGAGAGCTGCTCTTCGGTGACCGGGATGAAGTGGGCCAGCTTGACCATCTCGGCCGACGCGTCGGCGAAGGCGAGGCTCGACTCCGGCTTCGCGCCGCCCTCGGCGACCTGGGCCGCGGCCGTCGCCCGCTGCGTCATCCGGACGTACTTGATCACGTCACGGGCCGAGCGTCCGCCCGGGAGAAGCGAGCGCATCGTGAGCCGGGGCTTCTGGGGCTCGATGACCTCGCCCGTGTAGTTCGGCGGGTTCTGGTTGCTCGAGGTCGTGACGTCCTTGACGGCACCGGGCCGGGGGACCACGATCCCCCGGACGTTCCGCTTGTCGGGGGCCTCGGCGAACGCCTCGGACTCGGTGAACAGCTGGCCGGCCGACTTGCCCTGGCCGGGGCCGCCCTTCCCGAACCGCTTCGTCAGCTCCGTCTCGATCTCGTCGAGCCGGTCCGTGTTGGCCTTCTCGAGGTCGGCCTTCGCCTTGTCGACGAGCTCGGCGTTCTTCGTCGCGATGTTCGCGATCTCCTGGCGGATCTCGCCGTGGCCGTCCTTGACGGTCTTGAGGTCGCCCTCGAGCTCGAGCACGCGCTTGATGTTCCCCTTGAGCTCGTCGAGCGTCTTCGTGACCTCCTCGGGGAGGGCCGGCGCGCCGGTGGCCAGCGTGAGCCCGAGGCCGGCCGCCTCGGTGTCGCCGTGGAACAGGAGGAGCGCGCCGACGGCGAGCCCGAGCGCCGGGCCGGCGCGGAGCCGGAGCGTGTTGAACGTGTCCGCGGACACGCCCGAGCGGAGCCCGTCGTCGGAGTGGCCGGTGAACCCGACGTAGTGGTCGACCGGGATTTCGAACGGGTCCGGCGAGTAGGGCTCGGCGCCGAACGTCTCGGCGTGGGCGGCGGCGGTCACGCCGACGAGGGCGAGCGCCGCGACGAGGAAGCTGCGGAGGAAGCGCATGGGTGCAGTCAGGCCGCGGCGCGGCCGGTGAGGAGGTCGTTGAGGGACCCGAGGCCGGCCAGGAGGCCCGCCTCGGAGGTGGGAGCGGCCGGGCCGCTCGCGCGCGTGTCCGCGCGCAGGAGGGAGTTGAGGTCGGCGAGCCCCTTCGCCACGGGCCGCCAGTCCGTCACGGGCTCGACCTCGACCCACGCCGCGCGGTCGCCGAAGCTGACGGCTTCGTCGGTCACGTCGAGCGGGATCCGCCACGTGTCGCCCGAGACGCACACGATGGCGGACTCGGCGTCGAAGTCCTCGACCCACAGGTAGTCGGTCGAGGGGAACAGGTCGCGGGCGGCGTCCGAGATCCGGCGCCGGAGGTCGTTGTAAGAGCCGGACCAGGCGATCGCGCGGGCCGAGGCGAGCTGGCCCCGCTGGCGGAGCTCGCCCTCCTGGAGGAACTCCTTGATGCTCTTCACGCCGGCCGACGTCCGGGGCTCGGCCGGCGTCGGGGTGGGGGAGACCTCGACGATGGGCCACCGCGTGATCATCCCGTCGGGCGCCGCGCGGTACATGTGGCCGGCCGTCCCGGTGCTCCAGCCGAGCTTCTTGTCCTTGGCGAGCTGGGCGATGTCCTCCTCGTACTTCTCCCGCATGGGGAGGACGAGGGTCGTGAGCCACCCCTTCGTCTCGCGCTCCATCGTCGCGTCGTTGAGGATGACGTCGGCGAGGGCCTTCGCCTCGGGCGTCGCGTCGAGCGGGATGTGGTGGTGGAACGGGGCGTCGACGGTGATCCGGCCGGACTTGGCCGCGGCTCCGTAGTAGGTCTCCTCGGCCGTGAAGTACTCGCCGGTCAGGTCGCGCTCGTCGGTCCCGGGCTCGTCGAAGACGATGCCGAGGCCGTGGAGGACGACCGTGCCGTCGGGCTGCTCGTCGGCCTTGATGGCCTGGCCGTCGTGGAGGAGGAGGTCGGGGCGCACGCGGGGGGACGCCTAGGCGTCTGTCGGGGGGACAGCGTGAGGATCCCGCGTCCGCGCCGGCCGCGCGTTGGGGTAATGGGTGGGATTCGTCTACCGCCGGTAGATCAGGTCCCGGACGTAGCTCTCCGAGAGCCCCTCGCGGGCCGCCAGCTTCGCGATCGCGTCCGTCTGCCCCTCGTCGTCGCGGAGGGCCGGGTAGTCGGCTCGGATCCGGTCGTTGCGGACGTCGCGCCACGTCTTCGCCTTCGCCCGGATCACCGGGAGCGACGTGCACCGGCACCGCGCGACGTTCCCCACGCTCCCGTCCGGGTCGCCGGGGTGCATGAGCTCCTCGCCCCCGACCACGAACGGCTCGTCGAGGCCGACCTCCTGGCCGTCCGCGGCGTCGTGGGCCTCGCGGACGACCTTGTCGCGCTGCGAGAGCCACCGCTTGGCGTCGGCGTCGGCCTCGCGGAACGCGTCGAGCTGGCCGGCCTCGAACGCGCCCGTCCCCGTCGTCTCGGCGATCGCCTCGGCCTGGGCCCTCGCGAGCTCCGGCGCGGCCTCGCGGACGGCCGCCGCCAGCTCGGCCCGCGTTAACCCCGAGGCGAGCCCGTCGCGGATGACGGTGTCGAGCCGGGACCGGAGCGTCTCGGGCACGCCCTCCACCTTCTCGAGGAGCCGCGCGATCGTGTCGCGGACCGGGGCGCGGTCGGCGTCGAACACGAGGTCGGCGGCCTCGAGGCGGAGCGCGCCCGAGGCGAACCCGGCCCGGGCCGCCTCGGCGACGGCGGGGGAGATGTCGGCGAGGAGCGCGAGGAGGAGGGCCTCGAGGTCGAACACGGCGCCGGTCAGGGCCGCGGGCGTGTCGGCCTTGGTCGACTCGAGCGCGGCCGCCGCGTCCGCCCGCGCGGCGGCCAGGACGGGCCGGACGGCTTCGGCGACCTCCGCCTCGGCCCGCCGCTTGGCCGCGTCGACGGCCTCCCACTCGTCGTCCAGGAGGCTGGACTTGAGCGCGTGGCCGCGGGCGCGGAGGCGGCCGCAGAATTGGAGCGTGCGGAGGTGGCCGAGCGTCACGGGCGGCGTGGGAGCTTGCGGAGCGCGGCGAGCTCTGGGATCTCGGCCTCGATCTCGTCGACGATCGTGAGGACGGCCGCCTCGTCGATCCGGGGCCTGTTGAGCCGGGCGTGGATCGCCGCCAGCAGCGCGCCCCGGCTGGCGGCGGCGTCCGGTCGCCCTGCCGAGGCGGACGGGCTGAGGGCCGCGGTGGGGCGGAGGTTGACGGGGGGCTTGGCGGGTCCGGTCACGCGGCCTGCGGGACGAGGTCGAGGAGCTGGCCGAACGCGTCGACCGAGAGCGAGCCGAGCCCCTTCGCCGTCCGGCCCTCGGGCGGGTCCGCCTCGGGCTCGTCGTCGGGGTCGTCGTCCGGCTCGGCCCGCGGCGGCGCCGAGGCGGGCGGGGCCGGGCGGAGGTCGTCGGGCGCGCCGTCCTCGTAGCCGATCCCGGTCCGGGCCTCGCCCAGCCCGAGGATCCCGGCCTCGTAGAGCGAGACGATCCGCTCGGCCTTCGCGTCCATGTCCTCGGACAGCGCCGGGATCTGGTCCTTGTCGACGGCCAGCCGGTACCCGTCCCCGAGCAGGAACGCCGAGAGCTCGGCGAGGACGAGCCCGAGGAGCGGGAGCACCGTGAGGAGGTAGAGCGCGCGGACCTCGGAGTCGACGCCCGAGTCGGTCAGGCTCCCCTGCTTCTCGTCGCCGATCAGCGTGGCCGGGACGCCCGTGAGCGCCGCGATCATCCGGACGTCCCACGCGAGACCCTTGAGCCAGTCGGCGTCCTTCGGCGTCACGTCGCCGGGCACGCGCTCGAGCGAGCCCGAGAGGACCATCTCGAGGTTCCGGTGCGCGAGCTCCGCGCTCTTCCGGTTCAGCGAGTCCTGGGCCGCCTGCTGCTGGTCGCTCGTCAGCTGCTGCCCGTTCTCGAGCCCGACCGGGCGCCAGTACCCCTTGACCCGGCCGCCGCCCTCAGCGATCGACGCGTTCCACGCCGTCGCCTTCCCCATGTGGGCGACCTGGTCGGCCGCGCCGACGAGGACGGCCAGCCCGCGCTCGTCGTCGAGCGGGTGGAAGAGCCGGACGTGGAGGCACTCCTCGACCGTCCGCTCGTAGCTCCGCGACGAGAACCCGGACCGGGCCCGCGATTGGAACCGGTAGCCGACGACGTCGCCCGTCTCGCGGTCGCGGACGAACGACTTGAACTCGTCGGGCATGATGAATCGGAGCTCCTTGGCCTTGCCCCGGTTCTCGCCCGTCATCGGGCCGTACTTGTCGACCCAGAACTCGCCGCCGCAGTAGAGCGCGGTCACGACGGCGAGCATGGCCGCCTCGCGCGTCGTCCGGGCGTTGGGCCGGTCGAGGAGGTCGAGGACGTCGTCGAACCCGGACTCGGCCGCGTCCCACCCCGACCCGTTCCGCTTCTCGACGTAGACGGGCGCCTCGGCCGCGGCCTGGGCGACGAGCCGGATGGCCCGGCTCGCGACGGGGTTCGTGAACGCGAGCTTGGCCAGGCGCGCGTAGCTCCAGCCGAACGCGGAGCCCCAGACCATCGAGAGCCCGCCGGACCAGGCCCGGCCGAGCGTGACCATGCCCTCGACGAGCGAGAACGGGGAGGGGTCGCCGGAGGCCCACGCCGCCTTCCACGCCGAGCGGGCCGCCGAGGCGGTGACGGCCGGGAGCGCGAGGGCGGTGGCGGTGGTCGCCTTGAGGGCGCGGGTGAGGGTGCTCATAGCGGGCGCTAGGCTCGGGACCAGTCGGTGGGGGAGGGGGCGACCTCGGTGAAGGCGTCGGCCGTGGCGTCGACCTGGTCGTCGTGTCGGCCGTTGGGGAAGCCGCGGTGCTCGTCGACCCAGGCCCGGTTCCACTCGGCCCGGAGGAGCCGGACGTTGCCGGGCTCGCCCTTCGCGCCGGCGTTCATCTGGGCCGCGAACGGGTCGGCGCGGACGCCCTTGTCGCCGCTGACCGGCTCGGCCTTGACGACGTAGCCGGCGAGCATCTGGACGAGCTGCCGCGCCTGGTCCTTGCCGGCCTGG
>CAXRFJ010000514.1:0-2033 GCA_964229475.1 Rubrivirga sp. | reverse complement strand
TTGGCGAGGTCGCCGGACGCGGAGACCTGGAAGGCGCCGAGCACGCAGACGTCGAGGTGGCCCCCGCGCATCATCGCGAACGAGTCGGCGTGGTGGAAGTACGCCGCCCCCGGCGGCTCGGTCACGGGGACCTTCCCCGCGTTGATCAGGTCGGGGTCGGCCTCCGCCTCGGTCGCGGCGCGGCCCATGTTGAGCATGCCGTTCTCCGTGTGGAGGACGACGCCCGCGGCCGGGTCGAGGTGGTCGGCGCCCAGGGTCGGCTGGCCGATGCCGAGGTGGACGTAGGAGCCGCGCGGGATGTCGGCCGCCACCATCGCGGCGATCTCGGACTTGTCGAGCGGCTTCGAGTTGAGGCTCATCGGTCTCCTCCCACCGCGACCACGCGGTCGACGTAGATCGAGGGCGTGACGACGTGCTCGGGGTCGAGCCCGCCGACGTCGACCACCCGGGCGACCTGGGCGACGACGGTCTCGGCGGCGGTGGCCATCACCGGCCCGAAGTTGCGGGCGGTCTTGCGGTAGACGAGGTTGCCCATCCGGTCGGCGACGTGGGCGCCGACGAGCGCGACGTCACCGTGCAGCGGGAGCTCGAGGACGTGGGTGCGGCCGTCGATCTCGCGGGTCTCCTTGCCCTCGGCGAGCGGCGTGCCGACACCGGTGGGGCAGTAGAAGCCGCCGAGCCCGGCACCGGCCGCCCGCATCCGCTCGGCGAGCGTGCCCTGCGGCACGACCTCGAGCTCGATCCGGCCCGCACGGTAGAGCCCGTCGAAGACCCACGAGTCGCTCTGGCGCGGGAAGGAGCAGATCACCTTCCGCACGCGTCCCTTCGCGAGCAGCGCGGCGAGGCCGGTGTCGCCGTTGCCGGCGTTGTTGGACACGATCGTCAGGTCGCCCGCGCCCTGCTCGATGAGGGCGTCGATGAGCGCGACGGGCATGCCGGCCATGCCGAAACCCCCGACGAGCACGGTGGATCCGTCCTCGATCCCGGCGACCGCCTCGGCCGCCGTGTCGCAGATCGTGGCCGTCACGACACGTTCTCCAGCACCACGGCGAGCCCCTGGCCGACGCCGATGCAGATCGCGGCCACGCCCCAGCGGTCACCCGTCGCCCGCAACCGGTGGGCGAGGGTGCCGACGACCCGGGCTCCGGAGGCGCCGAGCGGGTGGCCGATGGCGATCGCGCCGCCCCAGGCGTTCACGACCTCGGGGTCGACCGGCCAGGCGTCGAGGCAGGCCAGCGACTGCACGGCGAAGGCCTCGTTGAGCTCTACCGCGGCGAGGTCGTCCCAGCCGATGCCGGCGCGGGCCAGTGCCCGGTTCGCGGCCTCGACCGGCGCGAGGCCGAATCGCTGCGGCTCGAGCGCGGCGGCGCCACGACCGGCGATCCGCGCCAGCGGCGGCAGGTCGACCGCGCCCTCGGCGCCGAGCAGCAGCGCGGCGGCGCCGTCGCTGAGCGGGGAGGCGTTGCCGGGCGTGATCGTCCCGTCAGGGCGGAAGGAGGGCTTGAGACCGGCGAGCTTCTCGACGCTCGAGTCGGCGCGGATCCCCTCGTCGCGCGCGAGGTCGGCGCCCGGCACCGGGACGACGAGGTCGTCGTAGCGTCCCTCGTCCCAGGCCTGTGCGGCGAGCCGGTGGGAGCGGACTGAGAACTCGTCCTGCCGCTCCCGGCCGATGCCGAGCTCGCCCGCGACCTGCTCGTTGCTCTCGCCGAGCGAGACCGTCCACTCCGCCGGCATCCGCTCGTTGACCAGCCGCCAGCCGAGCGCGGTCGAGACCGCCTCCATGTTGCCGGCGGGGAAGGCGCGCGACGGCTTCGGCATCACCCACGGCGCCCGGGTCATCGACTCGACGCCGCCCGCGACGACGACCTCGGCGTCGCCGGTCTCGACGGCGCGCGAGGCCTGCATCGCCGCGTCGAGCGAGGAGCCGCAGAGCCGGTTCACGGTCGTCGCCGGTACGCCGACGGGCAGGCCGGCGAGCAGCACGGCCATCCGGCCGACGTTGCGGTTGTCCTCGCCGGCCTGGTTGGCAAGAT
>CAXRFJ010000513.1:0-6505 GCA_964229475.1 Rubrivirga sp. | reverse complement strand
ACGGCCGACCTCACCCCACTCAAGCACTTCGTCCTCCCCGGCGGGACGCCGGCCGCCGCCGCGCTCCACCTCGCCCGGACGGTCTGCCGCCGCGCTGAGCGCCACGTCGTCGAGACGGCCGCGCTCGAGGAGGTCTCGGCCGACGCGCTCCACTACCTCAACCGGCTCTCCGACTTCCTCTTCACGCTCGCTCGGTGGGTCAACCACACAGCCGGCGTGGCCGAGCCCGTTTGGGCCCCCGTCGCCGACCGGTCCCCGGCCGCCGAGTAAGGGTCCGCCCCGCTCTCCGCGTCCGGGGCACCGTGCGCCCCGTCGCCCGTAGTCTCCCCACCCCGCGTCCATGACGATGTCTGCCAAGCCCGTCTACTCCCTCGCCGACGAGGTCGCCAGCGCGATCACGCACGGCCTCGGCGTGCTCCTGAGCGTCGGCGCCGGCGGCGTGCTCGTGACGCTGGCCGCGCTCACCGGCGACCCGTGGACGATCGTCGGCGCGTCGGTCTTCGTCGGGACACTGGTGCTCGTCTACGTCTCGTCGACGCTGTACCACGCGATCCCGTTCGAGGACGCCAAGCGGAAGCTGAAGACGCTCGACCACTGCGCCATCTTCGGGCTCATCGCCGGGACGTATACGCCGTTCCTGCTCGGCGGCCTCCGCGGGCCGTGGGGCTGGTCGCTGTTCGCGACGATCTGGGGCCTCGCGCTCGTCGGCATCGTGTTCAAGCTGTTCTTCACCGGCCGCTTCAAGAAGCTCTCGACGCTCGTCTACGTCGCGATGGGCTGGCTCGTGGTCGTCGCGACCGGCCCGCTCCGCGAGGCGCTGCCCGGCTCGACGCTCGCGTGGCTCGTCGGCGGCGGCCTCGCCTACACGGCCGGGACGCTGTTCTACCTCGCCCGCTGGCGCTACGCCCACGCTGTGTGGCACGGGTTCGTGCTCGCCGGCAGCGTCTGCCACTTCGCCGCCGTGACGGTCGAGGTGCTGCGCGTCGGCATCTAGCCGGCCTCTCCGCCTCGGCGCCGAGGCGGACGGAGACGGGCCGGGCTTTCACCCGCGCCCCACAACGCGGGGCGGGCGGAGCGGGTGGGCTCCCGCCAACCCAGCCCCCGAGCCCGATGCACTGGTACGAAAAGCTCAAACGCTACTTCCCGATCGAGGAGATGAAGTCGCGCGAGCACATGGAGGCGCTCCTCGACGACCGCGGCGACGTCTACCACGTCGACCACGGCGACCACCACGTCCTGCTCTACGTCGAGGGCGAGCGGCTCGTGTTCGTCGACTACCTCCTCGTGGCGAAGGAAGCCCGCGGGCAGGGGCTCGGCAAGACGCTCCTCGACACGCTCAAGGCCAAGGGCAAGCCGATCCTCCTCGAGGTCGAACCCGCCGACTACGACGACACCGACACCGTCAAGCGCCAGCGGTTCTACGAGCGCGAGGGGTTCCGGCACGTCGAGCGCCTCCGCTACCGCCGCCGCTCCCTTGCCACGAAGGAGGTCAACGAGCTCGAGATCCTGCTGTGGTCGCCCGACGACACGACCGACGAGGAGGCGTTCGACCTCGTCCGCGCCGTCTACGAGGAGATCCACACGTGGCGCGACCAGGAGTTCTACGGCGAGAGCTACCAGCCGACCGAGGAGGTCCTGACGCTCGACGCGCCCGGCGACGAGGAGGCGTAGCGACAGGGTCCGCCCCATGCCCAGGGCGGGCGGAACGGGGCGCGGCGGTCGCGGGGTAGGCCCGCCGCCCCACCCCGCCGCCCATGCCCGCCACCGTCGTCTGGTTTCGCAACGACCTCCGCCTCGCCGACCACGCCGCGCTCACGCACGCCGCCGAGCGCGGCGACGTGGTCCCGGTCTTCGTGTGGGCCCCCGACGAGGAGGGCGACTGGGCGCCCGGCGGCGCCCACCGCTGGTGGCTCCACGAGTCGCTCCAGGCGCTCGACGCGTCGCTCAGAGAAAAAGGCAGCCGGCTGGTCCTCCGGCAGGGCGCGAGCCTCGACGAGCTGCAGGCCGTCTGTGAGGCGACCGGCGCCGACCGCGTGGTCTGGCAGTCCCGGCTGGCGCCCACTCTTCGCCAGCGAGACGCCGACGTCAAGGAAGGATTGGAGGACGCCGGCATCGAGGTCCGCCAGTTCGCCGGGCGGATCCTCCACGACCCGGAGGCGATCCAGACCGGCTCGGGCACGCCGTACAAGGTGTTCACCCCGTTCTGGAAGAAGGCCACGGACCAGATGACGGTCGATGAGCCGCTCGACGTGCCGCGGATGGGCGAGACGAAGGCGCCCGACGCGTGGCCCGACTCGGTTGACCTCGGCGACCTCGGCCTCACGCCCGAGGCGCAGGACGGCGTCGACTGGGCCGGGGGGATGCGCGGCGAGTGGACGCCCGGCGAGGCCGGCGCCCTCGCCCGCCTCGACACGTTTTTGGAGGAGGCGCTGCCTCACTATCCGAAGGGCCGAAACATCCCGGCCGCGCGCGACACGTCGATGCTGTCGCCGCACCTCCACTGGGGCGAGGTCTCCCCGCGGACCGTCTGGAACCGGGTCGAGGCGTGGGTCTCGAACGGCGCGACGCGCGAGGACGCCGACGTCTTCCTGTCCGAGATCGGCTGGCGGGAGTTCTCGTACCACGTCCTCCACCACTTCCCCGACACGCCGACCGAGCCGCTGAAGGAGAAGTACGCCAAGATGCCCTGGCGCGCGACGCCGAGCTACCTCGAGGCGTGGCAGCGCGGCCGGACCGGCTACCCGCTCGTCGACGCCGGGATGCGGCAGCTGTGGCACATCGGGTGGATGCACAACCGCGTCCGGATGGTGACGGCCAGCTTCCTGACGAAGGACCTCCTCGTGCCGTGGCATGAGGGCGCGCGGTGGTTCTGGGACACCCTCTGCGGCGGCGACCTCGCCAACAACACGATGGGCTGGCAGTGGGCCGCCGGCTGCGGCGCCGACGCCCAGCCGTTCTTCCGCATCTTCAACCCGGTGTCGCAGAGCGAGAAGCACGACCCCGACGGCGACTACATCCGCCGGTGGGTCCCGGAGCTGGCGGACCTCCCGGCCAAGCACCTCCACGCGCCGTGGGAGGCCCCCGACGACGTGCTCGCCGAGGCCGGCGTGACGCTCGGCGAGACCTACCCGGCGCCGATCGTGGACCACGCCGAGCGGCGGGACCGGGCGCTGGAGGCGCTGAAGCAGGTGAACGGGTAGCGACCGCTACTCGGCCCAAGCCCCGCATGGACAGGACGTTGGGGGCCGGCCGGCCCTCAGCCGCCGCCCCAATCCGTGTGCCCGGGACCGTGGGCGACTCAGTTTCCAGTATATAGGGTGTCCTCCCCCTCCCACGCTCACACATGCGATTGCTACCCCTCTACCGCGCTGCCCTCGGCGCGGCCCTCTCCATCCTGCTGCTGGCGCCGAGCGCCCACGCGCAGACCATCCTGTCCCAGGGCGACGTCGCCATCCTCGCGGCGGACGCCAGTGGGACCGGCGGTGAGGAGTTCGCGTTCGTCATCCTGACGGACGTCTCCGCCGGGACCGTCATCCGGTTCTCGGACTTCGACTTCACGGCCGCGGGCGGCGCGACCGACGAAGGCACCGACGGCGTGGTCTCGGTCACGCTCAACGCGCTGCCCGCCGGCACGGTCGTCCGGGTCAACGTGAACAACGCGACGCCGGACATCGCCAGCCAGGGCACCGTGGCGGTGACGAACTCCGGGTTCGTCCTGTCCGAGTTCTCCGGCGACGCCCTCATGGCGTTCCAGAGCGCCGACGGCTCGACGCCGGCCGGCGGCACCTACCTCTACTACGCCGAGCTCAACGACGCCAACTCCGAGCCGCCGAGCGTGCTCGGGCCCGACGCCGTGGTCGAGTTCGACGACGACAACGGGTTCGCCTACGACACCCGCCCGACCGGCCTCAACGCGCCGACGTCGGGGACCGTCGAGCAGCTCATCGACGCGTTCAACACGCTCGGCAACTACGTCGTCGACATCAACTTCGACCCCGAGACGTACCTCCCGGACATGTTCGACATCGGCGCGGCGGCGCCGACGGTCTCGCTCGTCGCCAGCCCGTCGCAGATCGACGAGAACGGCGGCACCGCGACGCTGACGGCCTTCCTCTCGTCGGCGGCCGACGGCGACGTGACGGTGTCGATCGACGCGGCGCCGTTCGGCGACGCCGGCCTCGGCTCCGACTACACGCTCTCCGACGACGACGGCGAGGCGTCCGGCTTCCAGATCGTCATCGCCTCGGGCACCTCGAGCGGGAGCATCACGCTCACGGCCCTCGACGACGACGAGTTCGAGCCCGACGAGGACGCGGTCGTCTACATCTCCGGCGTCTCGGGCAACGTCCAGGACCCGATGTGCTTCGGCGGCGGGCCCGAGATCACGGCCTCGAAGGACGACCGCGCCGGCCTCGGCGGCACGCTCGCCATGGGCGAGGGCGCCTCGTGCATCGCCTCGGTGACCATCGAGGACGACGAGGAGAACCCGTTCGAGGGCGACGACGGCCAGCCCGGTGACGCCGGCAACGCCGTCGACAACGCGCCCTTCCTCGTGGGCGGCGACGGCACGTCGTTCTTCGGCTACATCGGCAACGGCCCCGAGGCCGACCCGGCCGACGACGCCGACTGCTTCACCTTCGAGGTCATCGACCCGGCGGCCTTCTCCGCCGAGCTGTTCACGGCCGGCGAGACCGCCCCGCTCGGCGACTCGCAGTTCCACCTGTTCGCGGAGGACGGCACGTTCGTCCTCTTCGACGACGACGGCGGCGACTGGCTCAACTCGCGGTTCGGCGCGGGCGAGCTCTCCGGGGCCGGCGGCATGGCCGGGACCTACACCCTCTGCGTCTCGAGCTTCAACAACGACGCCGTCAACGCCGACGGCGAGGAGTTCGACAACGGCGCGACGGGCGTCCTCGACGACTGGGCCGACAACGGCGGGTCCACCGGCAGCTACCGCGTGAACCTGACGGGCACGGCGGTGGTCCAGGGCGGCGCGACCGTCCGCTTCGCGCGCGTCCAGCAGGTCGTGAGCGAGGGGGCCGGCGAGGCCATCGTCGAGCTCGAGGCCGACAACCTCGAGAACCCCGTCCGCGTGACGGTCTCGCTCCTCGCGGGCGACTCGACCGACCTCGACGGGTTCACCTCCGTCACGACCACGATCGGCGGGTTCGGCACGACGCCGCCCTACACGGTCGCGATCCCGATCACCGACGACTTCCAGCCGGAGGAGAACGAGTCGTTCGTCTTCCGCCTCTCGACGAACCCGCCCAACCAGATCGGGGGCGGGACGCTCGTGCTCATCGTCGTCGACAACGACGGCGACCCGGTCACGACGACGGTCCCGGTCGGCGAGCCGGGCCTCCGCGTCCTCTCGCTGCCCATCAACGGCGTCTCCGCGGCCGACCTCGCGGACGCCGCCGGGTCGGACGAGGTGTTCGTCTACGACGCGGCCACGGGCGCCTTCGTCCCGGCCGCGCCGGGCACGGTCCTGATGGCCGGCCAGCCGGTCCTCGTCGACGTCGCCGAGGGCTCGGACCTCACGTTCACGGGCTCGGCCCCGATGGGCGCGACGGCCTTCGACCAGACGACGATCACGGACGGCCCCGACGCCCGCGTGCTCGTCCCGGTCGGCAACCCGTCCGACGAGCCGGTCTCGCTCTCGGCGATCACCGTCGAGGGCGGCGCGCTGGCCGACGTGGCGCTCGTGTTCAACCCGGCGTCGGGCGCCTTCGAGCCGATCTCGCTCGCCGGTGAGGACTGCTGCGACGCCGCGGCGCCGTACCTCTACCCGAACGCGGTCGTGATCCTCCAGGTGACGCCGGACGGCGACGCCGACGACGTCAGCGTGACGATCGGCGCGGACGCCGCCGGCGGCGCCGGCGAGTCGATCACCGAGGCCGACTTCACGCCGGCCGACGGCGAGTCCGCGGTCGTCCTCGAGCTCCGCCCGGCCAGCGGCGGCGCGGCCCGCGTCGTGGCCGACGCGCCGGGCGACGTCCTCGTGGTCCGCCTCGGCGTGGGCGGCGAGGGCCTCGACGCGTACGACGGCTTCGACGTCGTCAGCCCGCCGGGCGCCTCGCTGGCGACGCCGGGCCCCGACGGCTCGGGCGCGCTCTACGCCGCGTTCTCGTGGCCGGCGCCGGCGGTCGGCGAGACCATCGAGCTCCCGCTCTACCTCCGCGTGCCGGAGCCGGGCGCCTACGAGTTCGTCCTGACCGACCTGCCGAGCCAGATCGACGGCCGCCCGGTCGTCGTCGCGCTCGTCGACGGGTCGAGCCCGACGGAGCTCGAGCCCGGCGCGCCGCTCACGTTCACGGTCGCCGAGGGCGACAGCGTCCTGACCGGCCGCTTCGCCGTCCAGCTCTCCGTGGGCGCCGGCGTCGCCGCCGAGGCGGACCCGCTCGTGCCGTCGCTGGCCGTCTACCCGAACCCCTCCGCGGGCCGGGCGACGGTCGCGCTCACGGCCGTGACGGGCCACGTCCGCGTGTCGGTGTTCGACGCGCTG
>CAXRFJ010000512.1:0-4782 GCA_964229475.1 Rubrivirga sp. | reverse complement strand
CCCCGGCACCTTCGACCCCGTCACGTACGGCCACCTCGACGTGCTCGAGCGCGCGCTGAAGGTGTTCGACCGGATCGAGGTCACGGTCGCCGTCAACGCGTCGAAGCGGACGCTCTTCTCCATCGAGGACCGCGTGGGGCTCGTCCAGGCCTGCGTGGCCGACCTCGACGCGCACGACCGCGTGACCGTCACGGCCTTCGAGGGGCTCCTCGTCGATCACGCCCGGGCGACCGGCGCCGTCGCGCTCGTCCGCGGGCTCCGCCAGGTGAGCGACTTCGACTACGAGTTCCGGATGGCGCTGGCCAACCGGCGGCTCCACCCCGAGCTCCAGACGGTCTTCCTGATGCCGGCCGAGGACCACACGTTCGTGGCCGCCTCGATCGTCCGCGAGATCCACCGGTGGGGCGGCGACGTGGCGTCGTTCGTGCCGCCGGTCGTGGTCGAGGCGCTCGCGGGCCTCCGGGCGGAGGGGCACGGCGGGGTGGATTGACCCGCCTCGGGCGCGGTCCCGAGGTTGCCGGTCCACTCGCGGTCCCTCCATGCGCGTCGTCCTCGCCCTCCTGCTCGCCGTCCCGCTGGCCGCCCAGACTCCGGCTCCCGGCGGGCCGGCGGCGCACCGGCTCCTGCTCACGCCGACGGCGCGCACCGTCCCCTCGGGCGAGGCCCGCGTGGGGCTGACCGAGCTGGCCGTGCCGACGGCGGCGGTCGGCGTGGGCCGCGCGAGCCTGGCGGCCGGCGTCGTCGCGTTCCCGAACGAGCAGGTCGCGGGGCTCCTATTCGTCGAGCCGAAGGTGGCGCTCGTCGAGACCGGCGGGCTGGCTGTCGCGCTCGGCGCGACCGCCCGCGTCGACGTGGTGCGCGAGGCGCAGGCGTCGGCGGTCCCGTTCCTCGTGGCGACGGCCACCGGGGAGCGCGTGGCCGGGACGCTCGGCGTCGGCGCCCGCGTCAACGTGAAGCGCCCGCCGTGGATCGGCCACGCCTACGACGACGTGCTGTACGGGCCGCTCGGGCCGGACCCCGGGTGGCCGGCCGGCACGCCGCCGGGCCACGAGGTCTGGCTCGTCCGGTCGCCGGCCGTGTTCGGGGGCGTCGAGATGCGCGCGTCGCCGCGCGTGACGGTCCTGATGGAGGCCGCGCTCCTGCCCCAGCAGTCGCTCCGCTACACGACCGGGCCGATCTGCGACCCCGGCCCCTGCACGACCGAGGCGGCCGACGTCGACCTCTACGAGCACGGGCCGGTCCACCACGACGCGAGCGTCGGGGCGGCCGTCCGCGTCGAGCGCGGGCCGGCGGCGTTCGACGTCGGGCTCGTCCTGGCGCGCGACCACGACGGCTGGTTCCGGGAGGTCGAGCTGGCGCCCTGGCTCTCGGCGACGGTCGGGCTGTAGGCGCTGGGCGACGGTCGCCTCACTTTTTTACAGGGGCGAAGCGCTTCCGGTACGGAGGGGCGGAGCGCCCCCGGGACGGGCCGATCTACCTTCCGGCGTCCCCTCCGCGCTGTCATGACCACCCCGGCCCCCGCCCTCGACACCCTCAGCCCGCGCGTCGCCGCGATGCAGCCGTCGGCCACGCTCGCGATTTCGGGGCGGGCCGCCGCGCTCCGCCGCGAGGGCCGCGACGTCATCGCCCTCTCGGCCGGCGAGCCCGACTTCCCGACGCCCGCGCCCATCGTCGAGGCCGCCCACCAGGCGCTTCGCGACGAGCGGTTCAGCTACACGCCGAACCCCGGCATCCCCGAGCTCCGCGAGGCCATCGCCGAGAAGCTGCGGACCGAGAACGGGCTCGACGTCCAGGCCGCCCAGGTCGTCTGCTCGAACGGGGCGAAGCAGTCGGTCGCGCAGGCCGTCCTCGCGATCTGCCAGCCCGGCGACGAGGTCGTGATCCCGGCGCCGTACTGGGTGAGCTACCCCGAGATGGCCCGCCTCGCCGGCGCCACGCCGGTCCCGGTCCTCGCGACGTCCGACGCCGACTACAAGCTGACGCCCGACCAGCTCGAAGGCGCGATCACGGAGCGGACGCGCGCGCTGATCCTCAACAGCCCGTCGAACCCGACCGGCGCCGTCTACACGCCCGACGAGCTCGAGGCGCTGGCGGCCGTCCTCCGCGAGCACCCCCACGTCGCCATCATCTCGGACGAGATCTACGAGCACGGGCGCTTCGACGCCACGTTCGCGTCGTTCGCCGCGCTCGACGGGATGGCCGAGCGGACGTGCACCGTCAACGGGTTCTCGAAGGCGTTCGCCATGACGGGCTGGCGGCTGGGCTACCTCGCCGCGCCCGCGTGGTGGAGCGGGGCCGTGTCGAAGATTCAGAGCCAGCTCACGAGCGGGCCGTCGTCGATCACGCAGTACGCCTCGCTGGCGGCGTTCGGGCTGGGCCCGGAGGTGCTGGGCGAGATGGTCGGCGCGTTCCGCCAGCGGCGCGACGCCGTGCTGGAGCGCCTCCGCGCCATCGACGGCGTGACGTGCCCGACGCCCGAGGGCGCGTTCTACCTGTTCCCCGACGTCGCGGCCCTTTACGGCCGGACGACGCCGGACGGCGACACGATCGAGGGGAGCGTCGACCTCTGCACGTACCTCCTCGAGGCGCGCGACGTGGCCCTCGTGCCGGGCGAGGCGTTCGGCAACGACGCCGGCGTGCGGATCTCGTACGCCACGGACCTCGACACGCTCATGGAGGCCTGCGACCGGATCGAGGCCGGCGTCGCGGCGCTGCGCTGACCGCTTCCGCCTCGGCGCCGAGGCGAGCGGGGCCACGGTCGATTCACTGAACTCCCCCGGGGCCGCCGCGTACGCCGCCGCCCCCCGCCCCGACCCGTGGAGCCCCGTCCGACCGTACCCCCGCGCCCCCGCATCGAGCCGGACTCCGCCCCGAGCGTCCTCACCGACTACGAGCCGCCGGACGCGCCCGACGAGGACCGCCTCGGGCTCCACGTCGGCCTGTTCGTGGCCACGTTCGTCTCGGCGGTGTGGTGCGGCGGCCTGCTCGTGGCCCGCGACCTCCGGTGGGACCCCCTCGTCGAAGTCGCGGGCAACGGGATCGGCGCGCTCCTGGCGCTCATGACGAGCCGGGCGTTCCTGCAGGACGGGTTCCTCTACGCCGTCCCGTTCCTCGGCTTCCTGACGGTCCACGAGTTCGGGCACTACCTCGCCGCGCGCTGGCGGCAGACGCGCGTCTCGCTCCCGTACTTCATCCCGGTCCCGCTCCCGAGCACGCTCGGCACGTTCGGCGCCGTGATCCGGATCAAGGAGCCGCTGCGGCGGACGAGCCAGCTGTTCGACATCGGCGCGGCGGGGCCGCTGGCGGGGTTCGTGGCGGCCGTCCTCGTTCTGCTCGTGGCCGTCCTCACGCTGCCGGGGCCGGACTACCTCCTGAGCGTGACGGGGCACGAGGACACGGTGACGTTCCTCCGCTCGTTCGGCCGCTTCCCCGAGCTCGCCGCGGGCACCGCGGCCCCCGTGTTCGGCGACACGCCCCTCTTCCACCTGATCGGAAACCTCGGGTGGGCGCGCGTGCCGGGCCACGAGGTCATGCACTACCCCGTCCTGCTGGCGGGCTGGCTGGGCCTGTTCTTTACCGCGCTCAACCTCCTGCCGGTCGGCCAGCTCGACGGCGGGCACGTGGTCTACGCCCTGTTCGGCGAGCGCGTCCACCAGATCGTGGCCCGCGTGACGGTGATGGTGCTCCTGCTCTCAGGCGGCGTCGGGCTGGTGACGGACCTCGCGCCGGGGACCGGGCCGCTCGTGCTGTGGGCCGGGGTCGCGCTCGTCTACGCTGCCGCGCTCGCGTGGATGTTCCGCGGGGAGTGGCTGCTGACGGCGTCGGCCGTGGCGTTCCTGACCGCGGCGACGGCGTTCCTCGTGGTCGTGGTGCCCGGGCTGGCGGCGCGCGTCGGGTGGACCGGGTGGCTGTTCTGGGTCGGGCTGATCCTGTTCGTGATCCGCGTGGACCACCCGCCCGTGCTCGTCCGCGAGCCGCTGACGCCGGGGCGGAAGGCGCTGGCCTACCTCTGCATCGTGATCTTCTTCCTCTGCTTCTCGCTCCAGCCGATCCAGTTCGTCGGCTAGGCCCGCCTCGGGCCCGGACCGGTTCGGGTGGGAGGAGTCGCAGAAAGGGCGAATCCGCCGCCCCGCGCCGGGGGGCGCGTCGCGTGGGCCCCGACTGTCGCTAGGTTGCGCGCCGCCGGTCCCCGAGGGCCGGTCTCTCCGCGCCCCCCTTCCAAGCCCCCCACGCGACCCGCCGGACCGCTACGCCGCTCTCTTCCTCCCGATGCCCGTAGCCCTCCGGCCCGCCGTGGTCCTGCTTTCCGTCGCCCTCTGGGGGTGCGACGCCGCGCCCGGGTTCGCCAGCGAGTCCGCCCTCCCGACGTTCGGCGCGGTGGACGTCTCGCCGATCGCCGTCTCGCTCGACACCGAGGCCCCGACCGCGACGGTCCCGCTCGCCGTCTCGGGCACGCTCGACGCGGAGGGCCCGGTCCGGGTGATCGTCCTCGTCCGCTACGCCGAGACCGACTCGCTCGTGACCGAGGCCGAGGCGGAGGTGGCGCCCGGCGACTTCCGCGTCGACGCGCCGTTCGCTCTGCCGCGCGGCGCCATCGGCGAGTACAGCGTCCGCGTGGCGACGGAGGGCGCCGACGGGCGGGCCGGCGACCAGGCCGCGGCCGTGTTCCGCTTTTCGGCCACGAACCTCGGCCCGCCGTCGGTCACGGCCAACACGCCGAGCCCGGTCTCGCGCCCGAGCGGCACCACGGTCGTCCGCGTCCCGATCGTCGCGACGGGCGCC
>CAXRFJ010000511.1:0-3193 GCA_964229475.1 Rubrivirga sp. | reverse complement strand
TCCTCGTCCTCGCCGCCTGCGGCGACGACGCGCCCGACCTCCCGACCGAGGACCTCGTCCTGGCCAGCGACGTGGCCGACGCCATGATCACGCGCTATGAGGCCAACCTCGGCGACGTCGACGCCTTCACGGTCGTGGCCGCGGGCGCGGAGGCGCGCTACCGGGTCTCCGACGACACGACGGGCCTCGACCGGTTCGGCGCGCCCGACATCGGGCCGGCGGGCGACGCGACGCCCGAGGCCGAGGCGCAGCTCCTGTTCGTCCAGGTGCCCAACGTGCCGCGCCTGGCGGCCGGCCTCCGCGGGGCCACGCTCAGCGGCCCGCTCTCGCGCGACGGCCGCCGCGCCTACGGCCTCACCACCGACGACCCCGGCGCGCTCTTCGGCCAGCCCGGCCTCGCGGCCCGCGACACGACGGAGACCCGCGAGTTCCGCGTCTACGTCGACGCCGCGACGTTCGACGTCCTCGAGATCTACCAGGTCGTCTCGGCCGACTCGCTCCGCCAGCCGATCACGAGCCGGATCATCTACAGCGATTTCCAGGAGACCGACGGGATCGTCCTGCCGCACACGGTCCAGCAGATCGAGACGGGCATGAACCAGGCCATGGACGACGCGGACCGGATGGTGATGGGCGGCCAGATCGGGATCGCCATCGAGCGGCTGAAGATGGAGCCCGCCAGCGCCGAGCGCGACGCCCAGCTCGCCGACCTCGAGGCCCAGCAGCGGATCGTGGCCGAGGGCATCACGGACATGACGATGCGCGTCTCGTCGGTCCGCCGCGGCGCGGCCGAAGCGGAGGAGTAGCGGGGCGACACCGCCCGCCTCGGCGCCGAGGCGGGCCGGGCCGACGGGGGCTGGCGCGAGCCGCGCCTCGGATGGGGGGGAAGGTGAGTGACGACTCTTGAGCCGGGACCACCCCCTGTCCCCCTCCTCAGGTGAGGAGGGGGGACTCCTTGGCCGTCGTTGGCGCCAGTCGGGGATGTCTCGCCGGCCGGGCCCGCGCGGGCGCCGAGGCGGGGGAGCGGGAATCACCGACGGCGGGGTCGCGTCCCACGGGTCCCCTCCCCTCGACCCCTCTCCGACATGGACCTCACGAACGCCGTCGTCGTCGTCACCGGCGCCTCGAAGGGCATCGGCCTCGCCACCGCCCGCCGCTTTCTGGACGCCGGCGCCCGCGTGGCCGGCCTCGCCCGCTCCAAGGACGACCTCGACCGGCTGGCCGAAGCGTTCGGCGACGGCTTCACGGCCGTGGTCTGCGACGTGACCGACGCCGACGCCGCGAAGGACGCCATCGACGGGATCGCGAAGGATCTCGGCCAGCTCGACGTGCTCGTCAACAACGCCGGGCTGGGGCGCTTCGCGGCCGTCGACGCCCTCGGCCTCGACGACTGGGAGGCGCAGATCGACACGAACCTCTCGGGTGTCTTCCACTGCACGCGGGCGGCCGTGCCGCACATGAAGCGCCAGGGCGACGCGCGGGCCGACGACGAGACGGGCGGGTTCATCGTCAACGTCGCCAGCATCGCGGGGCTCATCGGCAACCCGGAGCTCAGCGCCTACAACGCGTCGAAGTACGGCCTCCGCGGGTTCTCGGACGCCATCATGAAGGAGCTCCGGCCGTTCGGCATCAAGGTGAGCTGCCTCTACCCGGGCTCGGTCGCGACCGAGTTCGGCGGGACCGAGCCCAAGCCGACGGCGATGTCGCCGGAGTCGATCGCGGAGACGATCCACCACGTCGTCGCGGCGCCGCACCAGACGCTGATCTCGGAGGTCGTCCTCCGGCCGATGGTCGGGCGGCGGTAGAGGTGCGGAAGAGGGGAGGTGCGGCGGTGCCGCCCGGAGGCGAGTCGTACTCTAGCCCGGACCTCTGCACGTCCTCACCCCTGCACCTCATGCGCTCTCTCCTCGCCCTCGCGGCCCTCTCGCTCGTCGGCTGCCTCACGGCGACCTTCGGTTGCGGCGGCATCGCCGGCACGAGTGGCTCGGTCATTCCACCGCGCCTGAGCGACCAGGTGTCGGGCGTCGACGTGCTCCTCATCGCAGCCCACGCCGTCGACGAGGCCGTCGTCTGGGCCTCGGGCGCGGAGGGGACCGTCGTCAAGACCGTCGACGGCGGGGCGACGTGGGAGGCCGTCCCGGTCACGACGCCGGGCGCCGCCACGCTCCAGTTCCGCGACGTCGTCGCGCTCGACGCCGAAACGGCGTGGGCCCTCGCCATCGGGCCCGGCGCGTCGTCGCAGATCGCCAAGACGACCGACGGCGGGGCCTCGTGGCGGACCGTCTTCGTGAACGACGAGCCCGACGGGTTCTACGACTGCCTCTCGTTCTGGGACGACCGGCGCGGCGTGCTCTACGGCGACTCGGTCGACGGCGAGCTCCGCGTGCGGACGACGGCCGACGGCGGCGAGACGTGGGCGCTCGTGCCGGCCTCGGCGCTCCCGGCGGCGGGGGAGGGCGAGGGCGGCTTCGCGGCCTCGGGCACCTGCGTCGCCACGCGCGGCGACGGGCTCGGCTGGATCGCGACCGGCAACGCCGACCCGGCCCGCGTCCTCCGGACGGCCGACGGCGGGACGACGTGGCGCGCCGCGGACCTCCCGCTCGTGGCCGGCGCGGCGGCCGGCGCCGCCTCGGTCGCCTTCCGCGACGACCGGCACGGCGTGGCCGTCGGCGGCGACATCGGGGACGCCGACGCGTTCGCCGAGGCGGTCGCCCTCACGGCCGATGGAGGCGCCACGTGGTTGGCCGGCGGGCGGCTCCCGTTCGCGGGCGCGGCCTACGGCGCGGCCTACGTGCCCGGGACGAATGCCCTCCTGGCGGTCGGCCCCGGCGGCGTCGGCCTCAGCCGCGACGACGGCCGGTCGTGGACGCTGGTGGACGAGCGGACGTTCTGGGGCGTGGCGGCGGCGTCCGCGGAGGCGGCGTGGCTCGTGGGGCCGGAGGGGCGGGTCGTGCGGGTGCGGCTGTGAGCGGGTCACTGGATGTAGAGATTGGTCACTACATTTGGTGACCGGTCACTAGATCTGGTGACCTGCTCCGCCGCCGAACCGCTGGTTCTGCGGCTTTGGAACGAGAGTACCCCCATGCGAAACGCGCTCCTCTGGATGGTCCTCGTCGTTGTGACCTTCGTAGTCGTCTACGGGACTCGGTACGTGTACCGATTCTACACGAGCCGAGAGGAGAACAAAGCGTCG
>CAXRFJ010000510.1:0-10010 GCA_964229475.1 Rubrivirga sp. | reverse complement strand
CCTCGTGCGGTGCGCCGGTGGCGCGCTAGCGCTGCGGCTGCGGCGGGAGCGCCGGCTGGCCGCCCGGCCCGAAGGCGCCCGGCGGGGGCGCCATGTTGAGCACCTCGACGAGCGTGAGCTCGAACTGGAGCGCCGCGTTCGGCGGGATGCCGCCCTGGCCGCCGCGGCCGGGCTGGCCGAGGATGCCGTAGGCCTGCGACGGCGGGAGGTAGACCGTCCGCGTCTCGCCCTCCTGCATGTCGAGGAGCGCGTCGCGGAAGCCCGGCACGACCTGCCCGATGGAGAACACGGCCGGCTCCTCGCCGGACTGGTCGAACACCTCGCCGTTGGCGAACTGGCCGCGGTAGCGGACCGCCACGCGGTCGCCCGGCGACGGGCTCGCGCCCTCGCCCTCCGTCTCGACCGAGTAGAGCACGCCGGTGTCGCCGAGCTCCTGGACGCCGTCGCGGCGGGCGACGGCCGTCAGGAAGGAGTCGGCGGAGACGGCGTTGGCCTGGATCTCGTCGAGCCGGCGGCGGGCCTGGTCGTCGGTCCGCGCCTGCGCGCGGAGCTGGCGGATCGCCATCGAGTCCTCGACGACGGCCTGGGCCGCCTGGAACTGCTCCACCGAGATCCGCGCCGTGTCGCCGGCGAGGCCCGAGCGGACGCCGGCCAGGAACAGGTCGCGGTCGAGCGTGCCCAGCGTGTCCTGCGCCAGCTGGAGCCCGTACTGGAGCCCGAGCGCGTACGCGATCTCGACCGAGTCGCCGCGGAGCCCCGCGTTGAACCCGTCGACGAACCGGTCGAAGCTGAACGACGAGTCCTGCTGGAGGAACTGCTGGGCCGACTGGAAGCCGACGTTGTAGGAGACCTGCTCGAACGGCGAGCCGTTGGCGATGTCGTCGAGGTCGGCCGAGCCGGAGGCGCCGCCGGCGCCCTCGCAGCCGGCGAAGACCAGCACGGCGGCGAGCGGGAGGATGCGGAGAGTCATGTGGGGGTGCCGTAGGGGAACGGCGAAGCTACCGGGGGCTCCCCCATGCCGCTGTGACGCTTCCGGGAATGCTCCGCCGGACCGGGCGCCCCCGACGCACCCGGGGCGCCCCGCCTCGGCTCTCGCGGGGGCCGGCTCAGGAGGGCGCTACCGGGCCAGCGTCAGCGGGTGTCCCTCGACCCCGTCCGCCGTTCGCACCCGGATCCCGTACACGCCCGCCGCGAGCCCGGCCGTGTTCAGCGTGAGCGTCCAGACCTCTCCCGCGGCCAGGGGCCCGTCGTAGAGTTGCGCCACGCGCCGCCCGAGCCGGTCGAACACCTCGACCGTGGCGGGGCCCGACGTCCGCGGCGCGAGGACCACCGCCGCCGGCCCGGGAGACGGGTTGGGCTGGACGCGCGCGACCGGGGCGGGCTCGGGCGCCGTCTCTGCGGCCGTGCTCACCCCGACCTCGTAGATCGTCCCGCCGATCCCGGTCACCAGGACTCTCCCGTCCGCCAGCACCGCGATGCCGCCCAGGACGTCCGGGACCGACGCGACGGCCCCGAGGTAGGCGCCCTCGGCCGAGTACGCCCGGACCGTCCCGAAGAACCAGTCGAGCACGAAGATCCGCCCGTCGGGGAGCTGGACCAGCTGCCCGGCCTCGCCCTCCGCCGTCTCGGCGAACACGCTCCCGGAGCCGCCGGCCGGCCCGAACACCTGGAAGGCTTCGAGGGGACCCGTGAACGTGACGAGCACGCTGCCGGTCGAGAGCCGCACGATCCCGCGCGCGTTGCCCGGCGGGTCCGTCAGCGACGACGCGAACACGCGCGCGCCGCCGCCGCCCGCCGGGTAGGCCAGGACCTCGCCCGCGTAGTTGTCGGTGATGAGGACGTCGCCGTTCGACGCTTGCGCGATGGCGAGGGGCGCGCCCGGGAGCCCATTGCTCCCCGGGTTGAACTCGGCCACGAACGGCCCCAGGGGTGCCCCGTCGGACGTGAAGGCCTGGACCCGCCCGTCGTTGAACTCGGTCACGAGCACGCGCCCGTCCGCCAGCTGGGCGATCCCCGTCGGGTCGTCGAGCCCCTCCGCGAACGTCCCGAGGCGGGTGCCGTCCGCGCCGAACGCCGAGACGCGGTCGGCGACGCCGAACTCCGCGACCAGGACGCGCCCGTCGGCGAGCTGGACGATGCCGTGGGGCTCGTCGAGCCCGGTCGCGAACACGGCCTGCCCCCGGGCGGGGACGGCGAGGAGACAACAGAGCAGGGCGAGGGGTCGAAGCATGGGGGGAGGGGAGGGACTATGCAGAGAGCGGATTCTTCGGCGCCACCGGCTCACCCTTCCGGACGTTTGGCCCGACCGCCGTCCGCGCCCGCGCCGTCCCGCCGCGGCACGCCCCCGAGCGGGACCGAGGCGGAGCGGGCGGGGCCTCACGGCACCTTCGCGGCCGGCGCGGGTAGCTTGGCCGCCCGCCCCGCGCCGCCATGCCCGACCGCCCGCTCCTCGTCACGTCCGCGCTCCCGTACGCCAACGGGCCGCTCCACCTCGGCCACCTCGCCGGGGCCTACCTCCCGGCCGACCTCTTCGTCCGCTACCAGCGGCTCGCCGGGCGCGACGTCGTGTGGGTCTGCGGGTCCGACGAGCACGGCGCGGCCATCGAGATCCGCGCCCGCCGCGAGGGCGTCACGCCGCAGTCCATCGTCGACCGGTACCACGCCGAGCTGGAGGCGGCCTTCGAGGGCTTCGGCATCGCCTTCGACGTCTACGGGCGGACGACCTCGGCCACGCACCGCGAGACGAGCCAGGACCTGTTCCGCTCGATCGAGGCCGCCCACGGGTTCGTCCGCAAGACGACGACCCAGCTCTACGACCCCGAGGCCGGGCTCTTCCTCGCCGACCGGTTCGTCCAGGGCACGTGCCCGGTCTGCGGCTACGCGTCGGCCTACGGCGACCAGTGCGAGAACTGCGGCTCGACGCTCTCGCCCGACGACCTCATCGACCCGCGGAGCACGCTCTCCGGCGCGACCCCCGAGCGCCGGGAGACGACGCACTGGTACCTCCCGCTGGGCGACCTCCAGCCCCAACTGGAGGCGTGGATCGGCACGAGGGACGGCTGGAAGCCGAACGTGCTCGGCCAGGTCCGGAGCTGGTTCCAGGCCGGCCTCGAGGACCGGTCGATGACGCGCGACCTCGACTGGGGCGTCCCCGTGCCCGACGGCGTCGAGGGCGAGACGGCCGGGAAGGTCCTCTACGTCTGGTTCGACGCGCCGATCGGCTACCTCTCGGTCACCAAGGAGTGGGCCCAGGCGCAGGGCGACGCCGAGCGCTGGCGGCGCTACTGGCAGGTCCACGAGGACGGGACCGAGCCGGAGCTCGTCCACTTTATCGGGAAGGACAACATCGTCTTCCACTGCCTCACGTTCCCGGCCATCCTGATGACGGCGAACGCGGCGCAGCCGTCGCTCCCGCAGTTCGTGCTCCCGGCGCAGGTCCCGGCGAACGAGTTCTTGAACCTGGAGGGCCAAAAGCTGTCGACCTCGCGCGGTTGGGCGGTCTGGGCTCACGAAGCACTCGAAGCGTTCGACGCCGACCTCCTCCGCTACGCCCTCGCCGTCGGCCTGCCCGAGACGAAGGACGCCGACTTCACGTGGGCCGACTTCCAGAACCGCGTCAACGGCGAACTGGCCGACGTCGTCGGCAACTTCGCCAACCGCGCGCTGACGTTCGCGGCCCGTTACTGCGACGGCGAGGTACCCGGCCTCGACGCGCCGACGGACAAGGACACGGCCATGCTCGACGCCCTCGCGGCGGCGCCCGGCCAGATCGCGGCGGCGTACGAGGCGTACCGGCTCCGCGAGGCCGTCGCGCTGACGGTCGACCTCGCCCGGAAGGGGAACCAGTACCTCCAGGAGACCGAGCCGTGGAAGACGCGGAGTACCGACGAGCGCGCCATGCGCAACTCGGTCCACGTCGCGCTCCAGGTCACGGCCGGCCTCTCGATCCTGCTCGAGCCGGTCGTGCCGGGCGTCGCGGCGCGGCTCCGCGAGATGCTCGCGCTCGGCCCGGTCCGCTCGTCCACCGAGGCGGGCACGGACGGGCTCGGGTGGGCCGACGTCGGGCCCGCGATGCTCGACGCGGGCCACGGCCTCGGCGAGCCGGGCATCCTCGTCCAGAAGATCGAGGACGAGGCCGTCGAGGCGCAGCTCCAGCAGCTGAGGGACCGCGCCGCCGCGGCCGACGCCGCCAAGGCCGACGACGACGCGCCGTCGGAGCCGGAGGCGCCCTACGCCGACCTCGGCGACGAGATCACGTTCGACCAGTTCACCCCGCTCGACTTCCGCGTGGGCCGGATCGTCGCGGCCGACCTCCACCCGAAGGCCGACAAGCTCCTCCGCTTCGACGTCGACCTCGGCTTCGAGACGCGCCAGATCCTGTCGGGCGTCCGGGAGTTCTTCGCGCCCGAGGACCTGCTCGGCACGCGCGTCGTGGTGGTCGCGAACCTCGCGCCGCGGACGATCCGCGGGCTCGAGAGCAACGGGATGATCCTGTTCGCCGAGGACCGCGACGGGACGCTCCGGCCGGTCGAGGCCCAGGGCGAACCCGGCGCCGTCGTCCGCTGACCCCCTCTGCCTCGGCGTCCACCTCGCGGTTCGGCGCCGCGGCGGGCCCGGCCGGCTAGAACGACACGTCGAACCGACCGCTGGCGACCGTGACCATCGCGCTGCCCGCGTTCCGGGCGGTGAACGCGAACGTGCCCTCGGCCGCGTCGTCGGAGAGCGCCGTGACGGTGAGGGTGCCGCTCGTCGCGACGTACGCCTCGTCCCCGATCTCGCGGGGGTCGGTGGTCCGGGCGGCGTACGTGCCGACGGCGTTGGCCGCCGGGAGCTCGAACGTCCCCGTCTCGTCGATCGGGAAGGTGAGCGTGATCGCCTCCTGGCCGCTCTGCGACACCACGTTGTCGACGCCGATCACGGTGACGAACGCGCCGTCGGTCTCGACGCGGACGCACGTGCCGCTGAACGCGCTCCCGTCGACGACGGCGCGGACCTCGCCCTCGTCGGCGTAGCCGCTGAGGCCGCAGGCGGTGGAGTCGACGGCGTCGCCGACGGCGTCGCAGGCCGGGAGCGCGAGGAGGGCGAGCAGGAGGAGGGCGGGGCGCATGGCGGTGGGGAGGGGCGCGCCGAAGCTACCGCGCGGCGCGGCTGGCTACCGATCGAGGCGGAAGCGGCCCCCGGTCACGCGGGTCGGGTGGCCCCCCTCGTTGCGGAGGACGAACGCGAACGTGCCGGCGACCGCCTCGTCCGTCACCTCGTCGACCTCGACGGCGCCCGACACGACCGAGAAAAAGCGGTCGCTCCGGTCGCTCCGGGCGTAGAGGACGCGGATCTCGCCGTCGGCCGGCGAGCCGCCCAGCTCCCAGGTCCCAGTCTCCAGGGGGATCTCGAGGGCCACGAACCGCCGGTCGAAGGCGGGGTCGACGCCGTCGGTCGCCGTGACCGAGAGGGCGCCCGCGCGTGCTCGGGCCTGGACGCAGAGCGTCGAGAACGGGCGGCCGTCGATGGTCGCGGACACGGTCCCGGCCTCGGCCCCGTCCCACCCGAGCGTGTCGCACGAGAGGAACTCCTCGGCCAGGCTGACCCGGTCGCACCCGGCCAGGGCGAGGACGAGCAGGAGGGCGGGGGCGCGGAGACCGGGCATGGCGCGGGCGGGGCGGACGGGACGTTACGGCGTCCGCGCCCGCGGTAGGTTCTGCGGACCCGTTTCTGCCCTCCATGCGCCGACTCCTCCTCGCCTTCGCGCTCGCCGCCGCCGCCGGCGCCCAGCCCGCCGACCCCGGCGTCAACGACTCCGGCCTCCCGCTCCTCCCCGAGCAGGCCGCCATCGACGTGACCTACGTCGAGCTCGACCTCGCCGTCGACGTCGGCGCCCGCACGCTCGGGGGCACGGCCACGACCGAGGCCCGCGTGGTCCAGCCGACGGCCGACCTCGTGTTCGACCTCGACGCGCCCCTCGCGGTCTCGGCCGTGGAGGAGGTCGGGTACGTCGTCGGGAGCGGGGACGAGGTCGCGCTGGCGCGGGCGTTCACGCGCGACGGCAACCGGGTCCGGGTCCACCTCGGTCGGACCGCCCAGCCGGGCGAGGGCCTCCGGATCCGCATCGCCTACGGCGGCACCCCGCGGGAGGCGCCGCACCCGCCGTGGGAGGGCGGCTTCACCTGGGCCGAGACGTCCGACGGCCGGCCGTGGGTGGCCGTGAGCTGCCAGATGAACGGGGCCGACCTGTGGTGGCCCGTCAAGGACCACCCGTCCGACGAGCCCGACTCGGTCCGCGTGTCGCTGACGGTCCCGGCCGGGCTCCGCGCGATCGCGAACGGCGTCTCGGAGGGCCGCGTCGACAACGGCGACGGCACGGCGACCGAGACGTGGGCCACGACGCAGCCGATCAACAACTACGGCGTGTCGTTCGGGATCGGGCCCTACGAAGTCGTCGAGGCCGCCTACGAGAGCCCGCACGGGTGGCGCCAGACCGTCCCGTTCTTCGTGATGCCGGACCGCGTGGCCGACGCCGAGCGCCAGCTGCCCGGCTTCCTCGACGCCCTCGCCTTCCTCGAGCGGACGTTCGGCCCCTACGCCTGGCGTGCCGACGGCTACAAGGTGCTCCACACGCCGTACCTCGGGATGGAGCACCAGACGCTCGTGGCCTACGGCGCCGACTTCGAGGACAACGCCTACGGTTTCGACTGGCTCCACTTCCACGAGCTCGCCCACGAGTGGTGGGCCAACCTCGGGACCGCGCCCGACTGGCGCGACTTCTGGGTCCACGAGTCGTTCGCCAACTACTCGGAGGCGCTCTACGCCGAGGATCTCGCCCGCCGCCAGTCCGGCGACGCGGCCGCTGAGGCGGCCTACCTCGCCTACCTCGCCGGGACGCGCGGCGGCATCGTCAACCGGATCCCGCTGGCGCCGCGCGAGACCCGCACGACGCAGTACATGTACGGCGCCCAGCGCGGCGGCAACCCCGACATCTACGTCAAGGGCGGCTGGGTCCTCCACACGCTCCGCGGCCTGATGGACGACGACGAGCGCTTTTTCGCGGCGATGCGCTCGGTCCTCTACCCGAGCGAGCAGGCCGAGGCCATCACCGACGGTCGGCAGGCCCGGTTCGTCTCGACCGACGACGTGCTCGCGGCGTTCTCGCGCGCGTCGGGCCGCGACCTCTCGGGCGTGTTCGAGGTCTACGTCCGCCAGCCGGCGCTCCCGCGGCTCGCCGTCGAGCGCGGGGCCGGCGAGGCGACCGTCCGGTGGGTCCTCCCCGAGGCCGTCGCCGACGTGCCGTTCGCGGGGCCCGTGTGGGTCTCGGTCGACGGCGATCGCCGGCGCCTCGCGATGACGGGCGGGGTGGGCACCGTCGCCGCGCCCGCCGGCGCCGAGGTCGTGCTCGACCCCGACGGCCGGCTCCTGTTCGCGCCGGCCGAGTAGCCGATGCGCCTCGCCGCCCTCGCGCTCGCCCTGGCCGCCTCGGCGTCCGCCCAGCCGGACCCGCTGGCGGACATGGCCGACGCGCTCGGCGGGCGCGGGCGCGTCGACGCCGTCGGGACCGTCGAGGTCCGGTCGCGGACGCGCGCGCGGGTGGCGGACGAGGACGTGACGGTCCGCTCCACGCTCGCGCTCCGGCTCCCCGACGCCGCGCGGTGGACGGCGCGGGCGGGCGGCCCCGAGCGCGTGACCTGGCTCGACGGCGAGGCCGCGTGGGTCGCCGACGCCGGCGCCGTGCGCGCGCTCCCCGAGGCGGCCGTGGACGCGCTCCAGGCGGCGCTCTGGCTCCGGCCGCTCGTCCTCGCCGCCCGCCGCGACGAGCTCTCGGCCGAGGCCCTCGGCGCCGACCTCGTCCGCGTCGACGTGCCGGGCCGGCGGGACCCGCTCATCGTCGGGCTCGACGAGGCGGGCCGGCCGCGCCGCATCACGACGTTCCGGCGGCAGGGCGGGCGCCGCGAGTACGTGGAGGTCGTCCTCCGCGACTACCGCGAGGTCGAGGGCGTGTTCGTGCCGCACCGCGTCCGGCAGGCGGTCGGCGGCGTGGTCACGGGCGAGACCACCGTCGAGTCGGTCCGCCTCGGCGGCGCGCTGGCCGGGCCGCCGTTCGAGGCCCCGGGCGACTGACGGCGGGGGGAGGCCGCGTCCTACAGGTCGTAGGAATCGCGGGGGTCGGGGCGTCGTACGGACGGTGACGCCTCTCTCCGACTCCATGCCCCGACTCCGCACGCTCGCCCTCGCGGCCCTCGCCGTCGGCCTCGCCGCCTTCGCCCCCGGTGACTACGTCGTGGCCTCGTTCTCGAACATGGCGCCGGGCGGCACCATCAACGGGTGGGAGACGATGAGCCTGGGGGACGCGCCCCGGAGCGACTACGCGCTCGTCCGCGACGGCGGCGCGACGGTCGTGAGGGCGCGGGCCGACGGCTCGGCCTCGGGCCTCGTCCGACGGATCGAGGTCGACGCGAACCGGTTCCCCGTCCTCACGTGGCGGTGGAAGGCCGACAACGTGATCGCCAGGGGCGACATCCGGCGTCGTGGCGGCGACGACTACCCGGCCCGGATCTACGTCACGTTCGACTACGACCCCGCCGACCTGCCCTTCGGCGACCGGCTCAAGTACCGGGCCCTCCGCGCGCTCGGCTACGACGACATCCCGGTCCGCGCGCTGAGCTACGTCTGGGCGAACCGGGCCGGCGAGACCCGGATCGTGCCGAACGCCTTTACCGACTGGGTCCAGATGGTGCCGGTGCGGAGCGGCCCGGCCGGCCTCGGGCGGTGGCAGACCGAGCGGCGCGACGTCGTCCGCGACTACCGGGCGGCGTTCGGCGAGGACCCGCCCCCGATCTCGGGCGTCGCCATCATGACCGACGCCGACAACACGGGCGGCGAGGCCACGGCCTACTTCGGCGACATCCGCATGACGATGCGCTAGCCCGGCGCCCCACGGCCTCGGGTTCGCCCGGCCCGCGCTAGGTTCGGGCGTGGCCGACCTGTTCGCACCCGAATCCCTGCCCGAACTCGGGCCGCCCGATGACGCGGAGCGGCGGGCGCTCGTGGCGCTGTCGCTGGTGCCCGGCGTCGGGCCGGGCCGCGTGCGGGCGCTGCTGGCGTCGCTGGGCAGCGCGGCGGCCGTGATGCGGGCGCCGGCCGGCCGGCTCGTCCGCGCCGAGGGGGTCGGGCGGCAGACCGCCGACGCCATCGCCGGGTGGGCCGACTGGGCCGCCGTCGACGCCCAGTTCCAGCGCGCCGAGGCCGTCGGCGCCCGGCTCGTGGCGGTCGCGGACCCCGAGTACCCCGACCTGCTGCGCCGCATCTACGACCCGCCGTCGCACCTCTGGGTGCGCGGCCGGTTCACCGAGGCGGACGGTCTCGCGGTCGCCGTCGTCGGGACGCGGCGGGCCAGCGACTACGGCCGGCGCGCCGCCGAGGCGTTCGCGGAGGACCTCGCCGCGGCCGGCGTGACCGTCGTGAGCGGCCTGGCCTACGGCGTCGACGTGGCGGCCCACCGCGCGGCGCTGGCGGCCGGCGGGCGGACGGTCGCGGTCCTCGGCTCGGGCGTCGACCGGGTCTACCCGTCGCGGCACGCGGGCGTCGTCCGCGAGATCTTGGAGCGCGACGCGGGCGCCGTCGTCTCGGAGTTCCCGCTCGGCGCGGCGCCGGACGCCGTCAACTTCCCGCGCCGCAACCGGATCGTCTCCGGCCTGTGCCGGGCGACGGTCGTGGCGGAGGCGTTCGAGACGGGCGGGGCGCTCCTGACGGCCGGGATCGCGCTCGAGCAGAACCGCGAGGTGTTCGCCGTGCCCGCCTCGGTGTTCGCGGCGGCCGCCGGCACGAACCGCCAGATCCAGCGCGGCGAGGCCGCCCTCGCGACCTCGGCGGCCGACGTGCTCGCCGCCATCGCCCCGCAGCTCGACCCGCCGGCGGACCTCCCCGCGGCGCCGGCCGAGCCCGCGCCGCCCCTCAACCGCGTCGAGCGGCGCCTCGTCGACGCGCTCACCGCCGAGCCCCGCCCGCTCGACGTCGTCTGCGCC
>CAXRFJ010000509.1:0-5549 GCA_964229475.1 Rubrivirga sp. | reverse complement strand
CCGCCACGGCCACCCCCGCGATCGCCCCGACGACGCCCAGCGTCACGAGCGCCCCGTGCGCCACGGCCGCGCCCGTCAGCCGGCGGCGCGCGGCGCGGATCCGGCGGCGGAGCGAGACGACGAGGGGGGAGGGGCTCACGGGCGGGGAGGGGCGGATCGGCAAGCTAGCGGGAGACCAGACGCCAACGAACCCGCGGATCCCGGATTGCCCCGGCGCGCGAATCGGGCGCGCTCGGCCCGGCCCCCTCGGCGGGCGTACCGAGGCGGGGAGGGCCGGCGGATCCCGAGGGTCCCCGGCGGGCGTTAGCATCCCGTCCCGTCACCCGCCGCCGTCCCGATGCCCGTCCTCCACGTCTCCGCCGAGTGCGCCCCGTTCGCCAAGGTCGGCGGCCTCGCCGACGTCGTCGGCGCGCTGCCGCGGGCGCTCGCCGCGAACGGAGTCCCGTCGGCCGTCGTGATGCCGTTCTACGGCGGCCCCGGCGGTCGGCTGGCCCAGCGCGCGGGCGAGGTCGTGTCGGTCCACACCGGCGTCGTCTACTTCGAGGGCGAGTGGTTCCCGTTCGAGGTGTTCCGCTCCGAGGCCATGTCGGGCGGCGGCGCGGAGGTCCCGCTCTACCTCGTCCACGAGCCCGAGCACTTCGGCGACGACGGCGTCTACTTCCGGGCGTCCGACAACACGTGGTTCGCGCGCGGGGAGGTCCGCTACCTCGTCTTCCAGCTGATGGTGCTCGACTGGCTCCGGTCCGACCACACGCCGCTCGACGGGGCCGACGTCCTCCACCTCCACGACCACCACACCGGGCTGATCCCGACGCTCCTCGCCGGCGACCCGGCCAACGCCCCGATCCGCGACCTCCCGACCGTCTTTACGGTCCACTCGGCCGACCACCACGGCGAGATCCCCTGGCGGCGGTGGCAGCACGTCGGCGTCGCCGTGCGGAACTGGGAGTCGCTCGACCACCTCGGCGTGGTCAACAGCCTGAAGGCCGGCGTCGAGCACGCGGACCGGGTGACGACCGTGAGCCCGACCTACGCCGAGGAGCTGCAGGCGAGCCCCGAGCCGTCGCACGGCCTCGACTACGCGTTCCGGCTCGCCGCCGACCGGATGGCCGGCATCGTCAACGGCGTCGACACCGCCGTGTGGGACCCGGCGACGGACCCGAACCTGCCCCACGGCTTCTCGGCCGACGACCTCCGCGGGAAGGCCGCCACGAAGCGGGCCGTCTGCGCCGACCTCGGGCTCGACCCCGCCCGCCCGCTCCTCACGTTCGTGGGCCGGCTGACGCCCGAGAAGGGCGCCGAGGTGCTGGCGCCGGGCCTCGAGCGGGTCCTCGACGAGACCGAGGCGGCCGTGGCCGTGCTCGGCTCCGGCTACGCCGAGCACGAGGGCGCCCTCCGCGAAATCGACGCCCGCGCGCCGTCGGACCGGTTCTCGCTCACGCTCGCCTTCAACGAGGCCCTCGCGCACCGGCTCTACGGCGCCGGCGACGTGTTCCTGATGCCGTCGAAGCAGGAGCCGTGCGGGCTCGGCCAGCTCTACGCGATGCGCTACGGCGCCGTCCCGGTGGTCCACGCCGTCGGCGGGCTGCGCGACACCGTCGTTCCGGTCGGCGCCGACGGCGGCACGGGCGTCCGGTTCGACGCGTTCACGCCCGAGGCCTTCGCCGAGGCCGTCCGCCTCGCGCTCGCGCTGGACGGGGACGCGTACGTGGCCGTCCAGCAGACCGGGATGCGGGCCGACCACTCGTGGGCGTCGTCGGCCGCCGCCTACGCCGCGCTCTACCGCGACCTCGGGCGGGGCGCGGCGTGACGCCGAGGCGGGGCGACCGGGCCGCCGATTCGAGTCGCCGCGGGCCCGGCGGATCAATCCGGGGCCGCGGCCTTATCTAGACCTCCCCTCACCCCCGACCCCTCATGCGCGACACGCTGGCCGTCATCCTCGGGGGCGGCGCGGGCACGCGGCTCTTCCCGCTCACCCGCCACCGCTCGAAGCCCGCCGTCCCCCTCGCGGGGAAGTACCGGCTCATCGACATCCCGATCTCGAACTGCGTCAACAGCGAGCTGATGCGGATGTTCGTGGTCACGCAGTACAACTCGGCCAGCCTCAACCGCCACGTCGCGCGGGCCTACCGGTTCGACCGGTTCGGCCACGGGTTCGTGACGATCCTGGCCGCCGAGCAGACGCCGGACTCCGACAAGTGGTACCAGGGCACGGCCGACGCCGTGCGCCAGTGCCTCCAGCACATCGACCCGTACCCGCACCGGCGCGTCCTCGTCCTCTCCGGCGACCAGCTCTACCGGATGGACTTCAACACGCTCTCGGCGCACCACCGCTCGAGCTGGGCCGACCTCACGGTCGCCACGATCCCGGTCACGGCCGACGAGGCGCCGGCCTTCGGCATCCTCAAGACCGACGCCGACGGGGTCATCACGGAGTTCCACGAGAAGCCGGCGCGCGACCAGCTCGACGGGCTCGACAGCCCGGTCTCGGCCAAGATGCGCGAGCAGGGGCGGATCTACCTCGCCTCGATGGGGATCTACATGTTCGAGCGCGACGTGCTCCGGGAGGTCCTCCTGACGGACCCCTCGCAGACGGACTTCGGCCACCAGATCATCCCGGCCGCCATCCGCGAGCGCCGCGTGGTGAGCTACCCGTTCGACGGGTACTGGTCCGACATCGGGACGGTCCGGTCGTTCTACGAGGCCAACCTCGCCCTCGCGACGCCCGACCCCGAGTTCGACCTCTACGACGAGGACGCGCCGATCTACACCAACGCGCGGATGCTCCCGCCGGCGAAGGTCCAGAACTCGGACGTTCGCAACTCGATGATCTGCGAGGCCGCCGTCGTCACCAACGCGACCGTCGAGGACTCCGTCGTCGGCATCCGGTCGTTCGTCTCCGACGGCGCGGCGCTCCGGCGGACGGTCATGCTCGGGGCCGACTACCACCCGTGGCGCGACCCGTCGAAGCGGCCCGGCCTCAACCCGCCGCCGGCGCCCGGCATCGGCCCGAACAGCGTGGTCGAGGGCGCCATCATCGACAAGAACGTCCAGGTCGGCGCCGACTGCCGGATCACGAACGCCGAGGGCGTCGAGGAGGCCGACGGCGACGGCTGGTACATCCGCGACGGGGTGATCGTGCTGCCCAAGAACGCCGTGATCCCGGACGGGACCGTCGTCTGACCCCGCCCGCCTCGGCCGGCCTTCGGCCCGAGGCGGGGCGCCTCACTCGACGACGTGCTGGCTGAACGCGACCGGCGCCGCGGCGAAGAACGGGACCGTCAGCGCCCACGTCTCGCGGAACAGGTCGGACCGGCGGTAGGCCTGGAGCGCCGCGTCGTCGTCCCAGCGGCTGAACGTGGTGAGGACGTTCGGGAAGCGGGCGTCCCGCCAGAGCTCGAGGTGCCGGCACCCAGGCGCCGCCGCGATCTTCGGGCGGACGCGCGAGAACAGGTCGAGGAAGTCGTCGACGAACGCCGGGTCGAACGTCATGCGGACGGTGCGGAGGAGCATGGTCTGACGGGATCGGGTCAGGAGGTCGGCGCCCATCCCCACCGCTCGAAGGCGACGGTGGCGCCGGCCGGGGCGTCGTCCCACTCGGCGGGGAGGTGGGCGAGGCCGTCCGAGAGCGCAAGCGAGAGGGCGACGTGGGAGCCCTGGGCGCCGGCGGGGGCGACGTGGAGACGGCCGTCGGCGTCGCGCCGGGCCGTGACCCGGGCGAACGTGTGGAGGCCGGCGGGCTTCGGGATCGGCGCGTCGAGCGTAGCGGGCTCGGTGACCGGGGCCGTCGGCCGCCCGAGGCCGGCCTGGAGGAGCGGGCGGACATAGACCTCGAAGCACACGGCCGCGCTCACCGGGTTGCCGGGCAGCCCGACGACCGGCCGGCCGCCGAGCGTCCCGAACGCGAGCGGCTTGCCGGGCCGCTGGCGGACCGTCCAGAACGCCCACTCCGCTCCGCGGTCATCGAGCGCCGTCCGGACGAGGTCGCGTTCGCCCATCGACACGCCGCCCGCGAACACAAGGACGTCCGCCCCGGCGGCCGCGTCGAGGACCCGGGCGAGGTCGGCGTCCGTGTCTCGCGCGACGAGGGGGCCGACGACGGCGCCGCCCGCCGCCTCGACCAGTGCCGCCAGGCCGGGCCCGTTCGAGTCGCGGATCTGGCCCGGGCCGGGTGATGCGGACGCCTCGACCAGCTCGTCGCCCGTGGCGACGACGGCGACCCGCGGCCGGCGGCGGACCTCGACGGTCGCGGCGCCGACCGAGGCGAGCAGGCCGAGCACGCCAGGCGTCACGAGCGTGCCGGCGCCGAGGACCGGCGTGCCGTCCCGCAGCCACTCGCCGGCCCGCCGGATGTGGGCGCCCGCCTCGGGGAGGACGTCGAACCGGACCGCGTCGCCGTCGCGCGTGGCCCGCTCGACCGGGATCACGGTGTCGGCGCCGGCCGGGACCGGCGCGCCGGTCATGATGCCGACGGCGGTGCCGGGCGGCAGGGGAGGGGGCGCCTCGCCCGCGTGGACCGTCCCGACCACCGGGAGTGCCACGGTGCCCCCGCCGAGGTCGGCGTGGCGGACGGCGAATCCGTCCATGGCCGAGGCGTCGAACGGGGGCTGGTCGCCGCGCGCGATGACGGGCGCCGCCAGCGTCCGCCCGACGGCGTCGCGGAGGGCGACGGCCTCCGCCGGCAGCGGCCGCGCCGCTGCGAGGACGACGCGCCGGGCGTGCTCGACGGAGACGGACGTGTCCATGGCGGAGGCCGCCGGCCTCAGGACCGAGGCGAGCGAGGCCGGATTACCCGCCGTAGCCGAAGAGGCCCATGAACTTGGTCGCGAACGGGACCGAGCCCTTCATCTTGACCTTCCCCTGCATCATGGCCATCATCGGGTTGAGCTCGCCGTTCTCGATGGCGACCCAGTCCTCGGTCTTGGCCGTGAGCTTGAGCGTCGGGTCCTCCGGGACCTCGCCGTCGAGGATGTCGAGCTCGCCGTGGTGGACGTAGAGCGTGACGTCGCGGGCGTCGTCGCCGGTCAGGTTCATGTAGACCCGGTCGTCCATGGACTGGGCCTTGGCGCTGTTGAAGCGGTCGGGGTACGAGGCGAGGACCTCGTCGAAGTTGGCGTAGCGGGCCATCGGGGGAGGGGGAGTGGAGAGGGGCCGGAGAAGATAGATCGGCCGGAACAGCACGTACGGCCTCGCGTGGGCGGCGTTCTCCCCCCGAGCCATGCCGTCCGAGTCGTCCGTCTCCGTCGCCACGCCGCGCGGCCTCGTCACCATCACCTCGGGCCCGGCGCCGTCACGGCGGGCGCGCTCCCGCGCGGAGGCCCACCGGGACTTCCTGGCCGGCCACTGGGCCGAGATCTCGGCCGCGGCCTACGAGGGCTACCGGCGGCACGGGGCCGGGGCCGTCGTGCTGTGGCGGAGCGACCGGCCGCGCCGGCTCTGGCCACGCCCGTTCGCGCCCGAGCGGCTGTTCTACACGACGCAGATCCACAACCTCCCCGGCACCACCGAGGCCGACTTCGACGGCTGGGAGGCCCGCCAGCTCGAGACCT
>CAXRFJ010000508.1:0-3841 GCA_964229475.1 Rubrivirga sp. | reverse complement strand
CGGGCGCGGCCACGCGGCGCTCGCGGACGCGGCGCCGGCGGTCGAGGTCGGCCACGGCGTCGAGCGTCGCGGCCGAGGCCGCCTCGAACGTCTCGGGCGAGGCGTCGCGGAGGGCGGCGAGCTGGGCGCGGGCGGCGTCGCGGAGGGCGGCGAGCGCCTCGCGTTCGGGGGCGAACACGTCGGTCATGGCAGGTCCTCGGAGGGATCGATGGAAACGGGCGGGGCTTGAGCGGGCGGGTACAATCGGAGCGCCTCGTCCATCGACATCGCGCGCCGGGGGGCGGGGGCGCCCGCCTCGGGCGGGCCGTCGGCGAGGCCGGCGGCGTCGGCCGGGAGCCGGCCGGCGCGGGCCCACTGGGCCATCAGGAGGTCGGCGACCCCGAACGTGCCGGCGTCAACGAGGTGGTCGGTCAGGGTGTCGGTCAGCGTGTCGCGCTGGAGGTCGGCCTGGCCCGTCATCATGCCCTCCTCGTCGCTCTGGAACAGGTCCTTCGTCATGACCTCGACGAACTGGCGCACGAGGACGGCCTCGAACTGGCGGGCCGCCTCGGCGGGGTCGTCGGCCGGGGCGGCCCGGGTGGGGCCGGGGCCGGCGGCGGTCACGGGGGAGATCGGGGTCATGGGGCGGGGTTAGAGGACCACGAGCTCGCCCTGGAGCGCGCCGGCGCGGTCGATGGCTTGGAACACGGCGATCACGTCGCGGGCGGCCAGCCCGAGCTCGTTGAGCGCCGCCGCGAGCTCGGCGATCGTCGTGTTCGGCTGGAGCACGACGGAGCGGGCCGGCGCCTCGTCGATGGCCACGCTCCCGACGGGCACGGCGACCGTCTCGCCGTTGCGCGAGAACGGGCCGGGCTGCGAGATCGCGGGGTCGACGGCCGTCGAGATCGTGAGCGAGCCGTAGGTGATCATGACCTCGGCGATCGAGACCGCGCCGCCCGCGACGATCGTCCCGGTCCGCTCGTTGAGGACCACGCGGGCCGGCACGTCGACGCCCACGCGGAGCCCCTCGAGCGCGGCCATCAGCCCGGCCGGGCCGCCGGCCTCGGCGGGCACCTCGACCCGGACGAGCCCGGCGTGGACCGTGCTCGCGGCGCCCGGGAAGGCGGCGTTGACGGCCTCGGTGACGGCGGCGGCGTTGGTGAAGTCGGGGGCGCGGAGGACGAGGTCGAGCGCGCCCGTCGGCAGCGCCGTGCCCGGCGCGAGGCGGACGATCCCGCCCGACGGCACGCGGCCCGTGTTGGTCGGGCCCGTCCGCGTGGAGGTCCCGGCGGCGTCGGCCAGGAGCGCCCCGGTGAGGACCGGGCCCTGGGCCATGGCGTAGACCTCACCGCCGCTCAGCATGTCCTGGAGCGGCGTCTGGAGGAGGACGCCGCCCGACAGCGAGCGCGCGTCGCCCAGCGAGGCGACGGTCACGTCGACGGCCGAGCCGGGCCCGGCGAACGGGTCGAGCGTGGCCGTGACCATGACGGCCGCGGCGTTCCGCGAGCCGAGGTGCTGGGGGTCGACGGCGATCCCGAACCGCTGGAGCATGTTGGCGATGCTCTGGACGGTGTACGGCGCGCCGGACCGGCCGCGCGCGCGGTCGCCGGTCCGGTCGAGCCCGACGACGATGCCGTAGCCGGTGAGCTGGACGGGCGCGGCGCCGGCCGGGACCACGAGGTCCTTGAGCCGGGCGCTGGCGGTCGTCTGGGCCGGGGCGTCGGCGGCGAGGGCCGCCACGAGGAGGAGGGCGAGGAGCGGGCGCATGGCTAGGGGGCGTCGGCGGCGCCGGCGGCGGACGCGCCGAGCACGACGGCGCCCACGATCACGGCCGCCGTGCCGACGAGGGTGAGGAACCGCCCGCGCAGGAACGACGGGCCGCGGCCCTCCTGCTGGTAGGCCACGTCGGCCCCGGCGATCTGGTAGGACAGGACCGTGTTGGCCGTCGTCACGTCGGCCGGGCGGACGCGCCCGCGGACGGTCATGAGGTGGACGTCGCCGTCGACGTTCAGCCGGCGCTCGCCCTCGATGGCCAGGTTGCCGGCCGGGTCGACGTCGACGACGCGGGCCGTGATCGTGCCGGAGAGGAGGTCGCTCTGGACCGTCCGGCTGTCGGCGTCGCGCTGGCCGCCGACGCGGGCGTCGAGGCCGAAGTAGCCGCCCATCGACGCCGAGCCGGCCCCCGACACCGCCGAGGTGGCCTGGGCCGAGCTCTCGGACTGCCGCCGCGCCGACGTCCGCTCGGCGAGGACGACCGTAAGGAGGTCGCCGGCCTGGTAGGCGCGGAGGTCGGAGAAGAGCGAGACGGGCCGCCGCGGGGCGGGCTCGGCCGCCGCCTCGGCGACGGGCTGGGCCCACGCGGGGGCGGCGACGAGCAGGAGCAGCAGGACGCGGATCATGGACTAGAGGGTGGCGGCCCAGTCGCCCTCGCCGGGCGCGGTGAGCTGGACGCGGTAGGTGGCGCCGGTGTCGGCGCAGACGGCCCGGACGGCCTCGCCGACGGCGCCGCGCTCGCGGGCCTCGCAGGCGAGCACGACGGTCACGGCGCCGCGGGCGTAGCGGACGCGGAGGGCGTCGCCGGTCTCGGCCGCGGCCGGGGCCGCGACGTGGCGGTCGGTGAGGACGGTCCCGGCGCGGAGCGACCGCGCGGCCGTCCAGCCCGCGCCGAGCGCGTCGGCGGGGAGGACGTTCTGGAGCCGGGTCGTCTCGACGCGGTCGAGCCGGACGGCCCCGGCGACGGGCTCGCCCCGGCCGACGTCGGCGGTGAGGACGGGCGCGGTCTCGAACACGGCGACCTCGAGGAAGGCCCAGCCGGCGGGCGCCCAGGTGCCGTCGGGCGCCCGGGTCTCGACCTCGGCCGAGACGCGCCCGCGCGGGGCCTCGTCCCGGAACCGGACGCGGAGCGGGGGCGGCGCGGTCGCGGCGTCGCCGCGGAGACGGACGACGCGGACCTCGGCGTCGGGCCAGACGCCCGCGACGGCGGCCTCGGCCGCCGCGACCACGTCCGCCTCGGTGGCCTGGGCGGCCGGGGCGGCGAGCAGCGCGAGCAGGAGGCCGAGCCGGGTCATCGCTTGACGCCGTTGGCGATCTGGAGCATCTCCTCGCCGGCCTGCACCATCTTCGAGTTCATCTCGTAGGCCCGCTGCGCCGCGATGAGGTCGACCATCTCCTGGACGACGTCGACGTTGGAGGCCTCGAGGAAGCCCTGCTGGACGGTCCCGAGGCCGTCCTCGCCGGGCGGCGCGATGACGGGCGCCCCGCTCCCTTCGGCCTCGGCGAACAGGTTGCCGCCGAGGGCGCGGAGCCCGGCCGGGTTCTGGAACCGCGACAGCTCGACCTGCCCCAGCTCGACCGGCTCGGTCTCGCCCGGCAGCAGCGCCCGGATCGTCCCGTCGGCCTGGACCTGGACCTCGAGCGCGTCGGCCGGGACCTCGATGCCGGGGTCGAGCGCGAACCCGCTCTGGGTCACGAGGAGGCCCTCGGCCGTGAGCGTGAACGCGCCGTCGCGGGTGTAGGACCGGCTCCCGTCGGGCATCTGGACGGCGAAGAAGCCGTCGCCGTTGATCGCGAGGTCGAGCGCGTTGCCGGTCTCGCTGAGGCCGCCCTGCGTGAACGTCGCGACCGTCGCGACGGCGAGGGCGCCGTGGCCCATCTGGAGCGTGGCCGGCGCGCCGGCCGCCCCGTCCTCGCCGCCCGCCGCGCGGACGCGCTGGTACAGGAGGTCCTGGAAGGCGACCCGGTTCCGCTTGAACCCGGTCGTGTTGGCGTTGGCGAGGTTGTTCGCCGTGTTGTCGACGCTCGTCTGTTGAGCGCTCATGCCGAGGGCGGCGGTGCGGAGGGCGCGGAGCATGGGGCGGGGGAG
>CAXRFJ010000507.1:0-3706 GCA_964229475.1 Rubrivirga sp. | reverse complement strand
CCGTCGCTTCGAGCGCGTCGGCCGACGCGCCGGGGCCGTACCAGCCGGCGGCGACGGCGGCGCGCATCGCCTCCCGCGCGGCCTCGGCCGTCGCGCCCGGCAGCGCGTCGGGATTCGTGCCGAGCGCCCGCGCGGCGAGGTCGGCGACCTGCTCCAGCGGCTGATCGAACAGGACCTCCGCGAACCGGCCGGCGACCTTTTCCCACTCCTGCTGCGCGCTCCGCGTGAGCGCCTCGGCGTAGGCCCCGAACCCCTGGTGGAGCATCCCGACGACGACGAGCGGCGCGCCGCCGCTCCGGTCGGCCGCCTCGGCGAGCTGCTGGAGAAGGTGGACGTCGACCCGGTCGGGGTGGAGCGCGGCGTGCTCCAGGAACTGGCCCAGCTCGTCGATCACGAGCAGCACGCCGTCCCACGACTCGTGCGCGACCGCCGCGGCGATCACGCGGTCCAGCAACCCGAGCACGTCGCCGTCCGTCCCGCCGAACAGGTCGAGCTCGCCCGACGCCTCGCCGAGGCGGGCGAGGGCAGAGTTGAGCGCGCCGGCGAGGGCGGGCGCCATGCCCTCGCGGGACCCGGTCAGGAGGACGGGCAGCAGCCGCGGCGCGGGGGCGCCGCCCAGCCCGTCAGCGATGGCGGCGCGGAGGTCCGGGAGGTCGCCGCCCGGATCCGAGAAGACGTGCGCGAGGGCGAGGGCGAACGACGACTTGCCGGTCCCGTAGTCGCCCGTGATCCGCCACGCGCGGCCCGAGCCGTCGGGGCGGAGCCCGGCGGCGACGCGGGCGGCCACGTCGCGGACGTGCGGCGTGGCGACGTACCCGTCGAGCGCGCCGGCCCGGCCGGCGTCCCGTTCGAGGTGGGCCGTCCGCAGGAAGCGGGCAGGCGGGGCGAGGAGGCGGGCGGCGCTCACGCGACGAGGGCGGGGTCGTAGACCTCGCGGAGGAGGTCGAGGGCGAGGGCAGGGTCGGCGACGTCGGTCGAGGTCAGCCGCGTGACCTGCGCGAGCGCGGCCGACTCCTGGTAGCCGAAGCGGCCGTCGGTGTCGGCGGCGATCCGGTCGAGGCGGTCGCGGACGTCGGCCTCGGGGAGCTTGAGGACCTGGCCGGGGCTGCCCGGCGCCGTCGCCACGTCGCGGAACGTGAGCGTCCGCTCGGCCGCGCGGTGCGTGCGCCAGAAGTCCGTCAGGCAGAAGGCGAACAGCGCCGACGGGATCTCGGGCCGCGGCTCGCGGCGGAAGGCGTAGACCGGCTCGCGCTTCCCCCCCACGGTCCGCTCGCCGACCGTCTCGATCAGGCCGAGCTCGACGAGCGGGCTGTCGAGGTGATCCTCGCCGGCGCCGGCGCGCGTCCGCGAGACCGGCGTGTAGACCTGCATGAACACGTCGAAGTGCTGCTTCAGCGTCGTCTCGGAGTAGGTCCGCGCGCCGCTGTTGGCCTCGCGGACGAACTCCGGCAGGACGACGCTCCGGACGATCTCGGGCCGGTGCCAGCGGTTCAGGAGGAAGTCCCACGCGAAGAGCGGGTCCTCGGCCGTCGCCACGCGCCAGTGCAGGAGCCACAGCGTCCGGACGTCCTCGAGGTACGGGTCGAGGCCGCCGTCGCCGAAGACGGCCGCCCCGAACGGCGTGACCGCGTGGCCCTCGTCGGTCGACTCGATGACGCCCATCGCCGTCGCCCAGAAGACGAGGGCGCGGACCATGTTCTTCCCGATCCCGAGCCGCTCGACGGCGCCCTCCTCGTCGCGCAGCGCGCCCGGGTCGGCCTCCAGGGCGCGGACGGCCTTGGGCAGCCAGGCGTACCGGCAGGGGAACCACTCGTGACCGCTGTATCGCATGCCCGAAGGTACCGGCGGCCGGGCCCGCTCCGGGCCTCCAGCGCGGCCTTCACGCGACGTCGGCTCCGCCCGCCGCGGCGCCGCGGCGGGGCGGGCGGGGAGCGCCTCCTCCGGCCGGGCCGCCGGGGCCGAGGCGGGGGCCCGGACGCCGGAGCGGGGATTCCCTGAACGGCCCGTCGGGGAGGGGCGGGAGGCGTCTGCGGCCGGATCGCGGCTCCCCGCGGCTCGTTGCTACGGCCCCTCTCTCCACGCCCCTCCGACCATGAAAGCCCTCCGCTGGCACGGCACCGGTGACGTGTCCGTCGACACCGTCGACGACCCGCAGATCCTGGAGCCCACCGACTGCATCATCGAGACCACGCTGACCGCCATCTGCGGCAGCGACCTCCACCTCTTCGACGGCTACATCCCGACGATGGAGGACGGCGACATCCTCGGCCACGAGTTCATGGGCCGCGTCGTCGAGGTCGGGTCCGAGGTCACGACCCTCAAGAAGGGCGACCGGGTCGTGGTCCCGTTCCCCATCGCGTGCGGGCACTGCCACTACTGCAACACGGACCAGTACTCGCTCTGCGACAACTCGAACCGGAACGGCGAGATCCAGGCCGCGGCCTACGGCTACGCCGCCGCCGGCATCTTCGGCTACAGCCACATGCTCGGCGGGTTCGACGGCGGCCAGGCCGAGTACGTCCGTGTGCCCTACGCCGACGTCGGCCCGATGAAGGTGCCGGACTCGCTGACCGACGAGCAGGTCCTGTTCCTCACCGACATCTACCCGACCGGCTACCAGGCCGCCGTCAACTGCGACATCCAGGAGGGCGACACCGTCGTCGTCTGGGGCTCCGGGCCGGTCGGGCTGTTCGCCCAGATCTCGGCCAAGATGCTCGGCGCCCACGTCATCGGGATCGACCGCGAGCCCGAGCGGCTCCGCATGGCCGAGCAGTTCGCGGGCTCGACGACCATCAACTTCGAGGACGAGGACGTCTTCGAGAAGCTCAAGGACCTCAACGACGGCCGCGGGCCCGACGCCTGCATCGACGCCGTCGGGCTGGAGTCGCACGGCGTCGGGATGACGGGCGCGGCCCAGAAGGCCGAGCAGGCGCTGAAGCTCCAGACCGACCGCGGGACGGCGCTCATCGAGGCCGTCCAGAGCTGCGGCAAGGGCGGCACGGTCTCGATCCCGGGCGTCTACGGCGGCGTCATCAACCACTTCAACATCGGCGCCGCCTTCGGGAAGGGGCTGACGTTCAAGATGGGCCAGACGCACGTCCACAAGTACATCCAGGACCTCCTCGGGCACATCGAGCGCGGCGAGCTCGACCCGAGCTACATCATCACGCACAAGGCCCCGCTGGCCAAGGCGGCCGAGATGTACGAGACGTTCCGCGACAAGAAGGACGCCTGCGTCAAGGTGGTCCTCGACCCGTCCTGGGCCGACGACCACGAGGTCGAGGTCCGGACCCAGAAGGTGAGCGCCGAGGCATGACCGACCCCGCCCTTCCCCGCACGGCCCTCCGGGGCCGCTCCGGCGAGGCCGACGTCCGGCGCCGCGCGCGGACCGACGACTTCGGCCCGATCTCGCACGACCTCCGCGTGTCGGCGGCCGTCGCGCTCACGGAGCGGCCCGAGCGGCTCCGCCCGTTCGCCGCCGCGCTCGCCGCGCAGCGGGTGGACGGGGCCTCGCCGTTCGACGACGACGTGGCCGAGGTCCTGGTCGCGCTCGACGAGGCGCTCGACGTGTCCGCCGCCGAGCTGGCGACGCTGGCGACGGTCCACCCGTGGCTCCGGAGCGTCCCGGTCCGCCTCGACGCCGCGCCGGACCGGGCCGGGCGCGCGCGCCAGCTGGCCGCCGACGCGGCGTGCGCCCGGCTCCTCG
>CAXRFJ010000506.1:0-20095 GCA_964229475.1 Rubrivirga sp. | reverse complement strand
CGAGGTCGTCGGTCGCCTCGGCCGTGATGAGGTCCGCCAGCACCTCGCCGGCCCCGACCACGTCCAGCGGCGCGGCGTCGTCGGGTGCCGACGCGGACGGGAGCGGGGGCGACCACGCGCCGAGGCGCCCGTCGAGCGCGGCGCGGCCGAGCGCGGCGCCGGCAGCGCTCCACGCCAGCGGCGTCGTGCCGAGGCGCGCGCCCTCGTCGGCGTCGAGGTACTCGGGAAAGACGTCGGCGTTGGCGGCCTCGACGCGGGCGAGGAGCGCCGCCGCGTCGCCGGCCCGGCCCGCCTCGGCGAGCGCGGCGACCCACCAGCCGTTGACCATCGGCCAGCACCCGCCGTTGTGGTAGTGGCCCGGCCGGTTCGAGAACCGATCGCGCGTGTTGCCGCGGAGCGTGTCCCACCCGGCGTCGCTCTCGCGGATCTGGGGGGCGAAGGCCGGGACGAGGCCGGGCGCCGTCTCGGCGGCGAGCGCGAGCCCGCGGTCGAGCACCCCGTCCCGCCGCTCCGGCCACAGGCCGGCGAGGACGGCCAGCGCCGCGCCGAGCGCGTCGAACCGCCGCACGTAGCCGCCGGGCGTGAGCGCCGCGAACGGGAACGGCTCCGGCCCGTCCGAGAGCGCGGCGCGATACGCGCCCGGGTGGTAGGACGCGTCCACGTCGCCGTCGGCACTCGGCCAGAACGTCGCCTCGATGAGCGCGTGGAGCCGGTCGGCGCGGGCGGCGACCGCCACGGGCGACGGCGCCCAGGGCGCCCACGCGCGGAGCGCGAGCAGCCGGAGCACCTGGTCGTAGAGGAGGTAGCCGTGGAGGTCGTACTCGTCCGCCCAGTCGCCGGACTGCGGGACGTAGACGAGCCCGCGCCCGTTGACCTCCCAGGCGTCGAGCAGGCCGAGCACGCCGTCGACCGCGGGCGCCCAGCGGGCGGCCCACGCCGCATCGCCCGCGTGCGCGGCCCAGCGCGCCGCGCCGAGCACGGCCCACGGCCCGGCGTCGACGCGGCCGGCCAGCCCGCCGTAGCTCACGGCCACCGCCCGGCCGCCCGACATCGACACGTTCGACGGCACCTGCCCCTGCGGCCCGACGTGCGAGAGCAGCGTCTCGACCGTCCGGCGGAGCCCGTCGGCGAGCGCGCCGTCGCCGGAGGCGAGGCCGGCGAGGCCGCAGATCACGCCGTCGCGCGCCCACACGCGGCGGTAGTTGGTCTGCTCCGTCGGCGAGGCGAGGTAGCCCGCCTCGGTGAGCGACTGGCGCAGGAGGTCGAGCGCGGTCAACGGGTGAGACGTGAAGGGTGATGGGTGATGAGAGTCTGCTCTCTCCACGCCGTGCAGATTCGATTCCTGACCTGTCGATTCACTCTCATCACTCGTTACTCGTCACCCCTCACTCGCTCCAGCATGACCAGCCCCTGCGCCACGAGGAGCGCGGTGACGAGGAAAAACAGCGCCTCCTCGACCGGCAGCCCGAGGATCTCCCAGCCGGTCCGCGTCGCGTCGGTGATGTCCCAGATGCCGACGCGGATCGCGTACCAATCCGCCACCCACAGGTAGAGCGTGACGGGGACGACGGCCCAGGCCACCAGCCGCCGACGCGCCCAGATGAGGTGCCCGCCGAGCCACCACATCCCGGCCAGCACGGGGAACGCCCACGCTACGATGAGCCCGACGTAGAGCCCGTGCCCCCCGGCGGCGACGGTCGCCGCGCCCGCCAGCGCCAGCACGCCGAACGCGCTCGCCCCGGCGGCCCGCACGCCGAGCGTCGCCTCGGGCTGGCTGCGGACCGGCCACCGCGCCTGGAGCAGCCGCGTCCACAGCCCCACGATGAGGGTCTCGATGACGAAGAAGGCGTACTCCTCGACCGGGACGTAGCCGACGGTCGCGAGCACGCGGTCGGGCGGGTACGTCCAGACCTCGCGCGCCACCAGGTAGTTGTCCCACGGCGTCGTGTACACGAACGCCACGCCGACGAGGAGCGCCAGCGGCCCCCACGGCTCGCGCGTCCGGCCCTGGAAGAGCGCCAGCGCCACGAGCGGCGGCACCGTGAACGCGAGGTGGAACTGGAGGTAGGTCACGGGAGCGGTCCGGAGGGGACGCCGCCAACGGCCGGCGACGGGCGCGGTTGCCACCGCCCGCCTCGGGCGGCCGGTCGCCGAGGCGGGCCTACCAGAACAGCCCGACCACGACCGCCGTCAGCGCGATGAGCGCGGCGGACTGGACGCGGTAGTTCTTCCAGAACGGGACGCCCTCGAGCTGGCGGCTCTCGGCGCGGAAGAAGGCCGGCGTCCACGTCAGGCCGTCGACCTTCTCGGCCGGCGGCGGCGGCGTCCGGAGGCTGACGGCCACCATCACGCTCATCGCGATAACGAGGAGGATCGGCGCGAGGTAGAGGAAGTCGATCGAGTAGACGCCCGTGGCCGTCAGGACCAGGAAGGCGACGGCGGCGAGGTGGCCGGCCGCCATCCCCGCGATCGCGCCGGTTCCGTTCGCCCGCTTCCAGAACACGCCGAGGATGAAGAGCGCGAGCGCCGGCGGGGCCACGTAGGCCAGCGTCGTCTGGAGGTACTCCCAGAGCGTGTCGAACCGGATGATGACCGGGCTCCAGACGATGGCCACCACCATGCAGACGAACGTCACGATCCGCCCGATCCGGACGAGCGCCCGGGGCGACGTGTCCGGCCGACGCCGCTTGATAAAGTCCATCGTCACGAGCGTCGAGGCCGCGTTGAGCGTCGAGTCCACCGACGACATGATGGCGGCGAGCATGGCCGTGAGGACCAGCGCGCGGAAGCCGCCCGGCAGGAGGTCGAAGAGGAGCGTCGGGAAGACCTGGTCGGCCCGCTCGAGGCCGGGGTAGAGCACGCGCGCGAACGTGCCCGGCATCACCATGAGGAACAGGATCGGGATCTTGAGGAGCCCGCCGAAGAGCGCGCCCCAGCGCCCGTGGTCGAGGTTCTTGGCGCCGAGCACGCGCTGGACCATGAACTGGTTGGTCGTCCAGAAATAGAACCCGAGCAGGAAGACGCCCGTGACGAGCCCGAGCCACGGCATCCCGTTCTCGACGTCGAGCGGGTGGATGAGCGAGAGCGCGTGCTCGTCGGCCGCCGCGGCGGCCTGGACGGCCGCCCACCCGCCGTCGAACCCGCCGATCCGGTCGAACGCCAGGACGGCCACGGCGGCGGCCCCCACGAGGAGCAGCGTGCCCTGGATGGCGTCGGTGTAGACGACGGCCTTGAGCCCGCCCGCGATCGTGTAGGCGCCGGCCACGAGCGCGAGGATCGTCATGGTCCCCCACAGCGGGAAGCCGGGGTAGACGAGCTCGACCACGAGCGCGCCCGCGAAGAGCGCCGCGGCCGTGTCCACCACGACCGACAGGAAGATCGAGACCGCCGAGAAGTAGACGCGGCTCCGCCCGTCGAACCGCTTCTCGAGGAACTCGGGCATCGTGTAGATCCCGCTCGAGAGGTAGAACGGGAGGAAGAACAGCACGAACACCACGAGCACCATGGCCGCCATCCACTCGTAGTTGTAGACGGCCAGCCCGATCCCGCCGTAGGCCTCGCCGGCCATCCCGATCATCGAGCTCGACGACAGGTTCGAGGCGACGAGGCTGATCCCGATGAGGCCCCACGTGAGCGAGCGGCCCGCGAGGAAGTAGTCCTCGCCGTCCTCCGTCCGGCGCGAGAAGTACAGCCCGATCCCGAAGATGACGAGGGCGTAGACGACGACGGCCCCGATGTCGAGGGCGGTGAGGGTGAACTCGGGCATGGGCCTTCGGGTGGAGGTCGCGTGAAGGTAGCCGAGTTGTGGAAGCGTTTCCACTCCGCCCCCGGGCCGCCTCGGCGCGCTCGCGCGAGGGCCCGCTCCTCCCGAGGCGGGCGGGCCCGACGCCTCAGCCCGGCGGGTAGCGGTCGTACCAGCCGGGCCCCTTCGGCCCGTAGTACCAGTCGACCTCGACCGTCCGCGCGTCGTGGAGGTCGTCGGCGACCTGGAGAATCACGTCGACCAGCTCGACCTCGGTGCGCCAGCGCTCGGGGATCGCCTCGACCCCGAGCGCCGCGCCCATCAGGTTGCCGCAGATCGAGCCGGTCGAGTCGCTGTCGCCGTCGTGCGTGACGGCCATCCGGAGCGCCCGCTCGACGTCGGCCGGGTGGCGGAGCGCGCAGAGGGCCGCCACCGCGAGGGCCTCCTCGGCCACCCAGCCCGGCCCCTGGCCCGGCGTCACGGTCCCGAGCGCGTGGACGGCCTCGACCTCGTCGGCGTCCGACGCCGCCAGCTGGCGGGCGCGGTCGAGCGCCACCACGGTCTCGCCGCCGCCGGTCACGCGGGCCGCGGCGACGGCCGCCTCGTCGATGGCCTCCGCGAGCGTCGCGCCCTCCCGCAGGTGCCAGACCGCGACGGCGAACGCGCCGGCCGCCACGTACCCGGTGACGTGCCCGTGCGTGAGCTCCGCGAGGTCGCACCCGATCCGGAACGCCTGCTCCGGGGTGTCCGACAGCAGCCCGACCGGCGCCACGCGCATCACGCCGCCGCAGCCCTTCGACTGGTTGCGGAACGGCTGCTTCGCTCGCCGCACCTCGAGCGCTTTCAGGCACGTCGTGCCCGGCGCGCGGCGCGCGTGGAGCTCCGGGACGTCGGAGAGCCAGCTCGGGCCGCGCCAGAAGGCCGGCCCGTCGTGCGGCCCCGCCTCCTGCGTGTCGAGCCAGCGGAGGTACGCCCGGAGGACGACGGCCGGGACGCTCACGACGCCCTTCGAGGCGCCGCGGCGGAGCGCCCGCAGACAGCCCTCGGCCGTCCACAGCGTCATCTGCGTGTCGTCCGTGACGGCGCCGTGGACGCCGAACGCCTCGCCGATCTCGGCCGGCCCGCCCGGCCCGTATCGGGCGACGATCTGGGCGTGGCGGACGAACTCGACGGGCGCGCCGAGCGCGTCGCCCACGGCGCCCCCGAGGAGGCAGCCGCGGGCGCGGGAGCGCGCGCTCGGCTCCGCCACCTACGCCGCCATCGCGACCCACGAGCGGCACCAGCCGCCCGGCGCGACCGGGCCCGCGAACAGCTGGCACCCGCCGCACGGCGAGCCGCCCTGGGGCTGGTTGTAGAACCGGCAGTTGTCGCACCGCTGGCCCGGGACCTGCGACGCGTCGACGTACTCGAGGCTCTGGCGCTGCTGGAGCGCGGCGGCGTCGAGCGCGGCGTAGCCCTCGCACGAGGCGGCGGTCACGTCGCCGCCCCCGCCCGCGGAGAGCAGCGGCCCGCCGCCGAGCCCGGCGCCGGCGGAGGCGAGGAAACGACGGCGGGAGACGGAGTCGGACATGGCCAGAAAGTGGACGAGTGGGGGAGTGGGCGAGGGATCCGGTGCGGCTGGCGGCCCTCGCCAGCGGGAACGTACGGAGCGAGGCGTGACGGGCGCGGGGCGCCGGGCGTAGGGCCGTCGGGGCCCCCGTCCCACGCCCCCGCCGCTAGCCCTCGCTGGCCTTCGAGAACTGCTGGTCGAACACGATGTCGGACGGCGGGAAGTCGACGCGCTTGACGAACGCGGCGGCCTCGGCGGCGCCGTGCTCGCGGTCCATCTTCATGTCCTCCCACTCGACCGACAGCGGGCCCTCGTAGCCGACGTCGTTGAGCGCGCGGATGATCTCCTCGAAGTTGATCTTGCCGCGGCCGAGGCTCCGGAAGTCCCACGAGCGGCGCGGGTCGCCGAAGTCGGTGTGCCCGCCGAGCGTGCCCGCCTCGGTCCGCACGTCGGACCACCAGACGTCCTTCATGTGGACGTGGAAGATCCGGTCGCCGTGGTCGCGGATAAAGCGGACGTAGTCGGCGTTCTGGTAGCCGAAGTGGCTCGGGTCGAAGTTGACGCCGAAGGCCGGGTGCCCGCCGAGGGCGTCGAGCGCGCGCGCCCAGCTCGGCCCGTCGAACGCGATCTCGCTCGGGTGGACCTCGAGGGCGAACCGGACGCCGAGCTCCTGGAACCGGTCGAGGATCGGCGTCCACCGCTCGGCGACCTCCTGGAAGCCGGCCTCGATGTCCTCGGGGAGGTTCGGCGGCCACGAGTAGAAGAGGTGCCAGATGGGCGAGCCCGTAAACCCGGTCACGACCTCCAGCCCCAGCTTCGAAGCCGCCTCGGCCGTCCGGACCACCTCCTCGGCCGCGCGCTGGCGGACGCCCTCGGGGTCGCCGTCGCCCCACACGTGCTGGGGCACGATGGCCTTGTGGCGCCCGTCGATGATCTTGTCCGCCACGGCCTGCCCGACGAGGTGGCACGAGATGGCGAACAGGCTCAACCCGTTGTCGCTCAGCAGCGTCTTCTGCGACTCGGCGTAGCCGTCCTCGTCCAGGACCCGGTGGATGTCCATGTGGTCGCCCCAGGTGGCGAGCTCGAGGCCGTCGTAGCCCCAGGACGCGGCCTTCGGCGCGAGCTCGGCGATGGGCATGTCGGCCCACTGGCCGGTAAACAGGGTGACGGGACGGGGCATGGGACGCGGAGGAAAAGAGGGGGCTAGGCGCCCGGGACCGCCTCGGCGACCGGGAGCCCGAGGCGGGCGAGGTCGGCGCGGAGCGCGGCGGGCGTGGTGAAGTCGATCCCGTGGAAGCCGAGGCGCCGGGCCGTCTCGACGTTCGCGGGGCTGTCGTCGATGAAGACGGCCTGGGCCGGGACCACGCCGAAGTCGTCGACGAGGTGGCCGAAGATGTCGGCGTCGGGCTTGGCCTTCCGGACCTCGCCGGAGACGACGACGCCGTCGAACCAGCCGAGAAAGTCGAACCGCTCGCGGGCGATGGGGAAGGTCTCGGCCGACCAGTTGGTGAGCGCGTAGAGCGGCGTCCCGGCGTCCTTCAGCTCGCGGAGGAGGGCCACCGTGCCGTCGATGGCGCCGCCCAGCATGTCGGGCCACCTGTCCCACCACGCCTCGATCCACGCGGCGTACTCGGGGAACCGCTCCTTCCGCTCCGCGATGCCCTCCGCGAACGGCCGCCCCGCGTCGAACTGGTGGTTCCACTCCGACGTGGCGACGTGCTCCAGGAAGTGCTCGATCTCGGCCTCCATCCCGCCCATCTGGCGGTACGCGTAGCGCGGGTCCCAGTCGATGAGGACCCCGCCGAGGTCGAAGACGACGGTCGTGGGAGGCATGGGGGATGAGGCAGGAGGCGGGGGCGGGGAGCTTCGGAGGGAGGGGAGGAGCCGCGCCCCTCCCCTCCTGCCCTACGCCTCGTGCCCCGGCGACGGCGGCTCGTAGCTCGCGTCGACCCACGCCTCCTGCTCGCCGCTCTCGAGGGCCGTGAGGATAAAGTGGACGCCCCGGGCGCCGTCCTCGGCGGTCGGGAAGTCGAGGTCGAGCGGGTCGGGCGCGTCGCCGGCCTTGCGTGCCGCGATCGTCCGGAGCGCGTTCGAGTAGACGTTCGCGAACGCCTCGTTGAACGCCTCCGGATGGCCCGGCGGCAGCCGGCTCGCGTGCTGGGCCGCGGCCGAGAGGTCGGCGTGGCCGCGGCGGTAGACGCGCTCCTGGCCCTCGAGCGGGGTGAAGACGAGCGCGTTGGGCTCCTCCTGGCGCCAGAACAGCGAGCCCTTCGTGCCGGAGACCTTCAGGCTGAGGTCGTTCTCGCGGCCGGCCGCGATCTGCGAGCAGTGGATGACGCCGCCCGCGCCGCCGGCGTAGCGGACGATCACGTTGGCGTCGTCGTCGACGGCGCGGCCCTCGACGAACGTGCGGACGTCGGCGCAGAGGCGGTCGAGGTGGAGGCCGGTGACGTAGGCGGCGAGGTTCTCGGCGTGGCTGCCGATGTCGCCGAGCGCGCCGGCGCCGGCCTTCTTGGGGTCGGTCCGCCACGCGGCCTGCTTGCTCCCCTCGCGCTCGACGGGCGTCGCGAGCCAGCCCTGGCTGTACTCGGCGACGACCTTCCGGACCTCGCCCAGCGCGCCCGCCTCGACGAGCGCGCGGGCCTGCTTGACCATCGGGTAGCCCGTGTAGGTGTGCGTGAGCGCGAACGTCACGCCGTGCTCGTGGACGGCGCGGACGAGCCGCTCGGCGTCCTCCAGCGTCGTCGCGAGCGGCTTGTCGCAGATGACGTGGATGCCGCGCTCGATGAACGCCATCGCCGCCGGCACGTGGAGCCAGTTCGGCGTGACGATCGAGACGACGTCGATGCCGTCCTCGCGCGCCGCCTCGGCCTCGGCCATCTCCTCGAACGAGCCGTAGGGCCGCTCGACGCCCAGCTCCGCGGCGAACGCCCGCGACGTGTCGGGGTCGGACGAGAACGAGCCGGCGACGAGCGTGGCCAGCCCGTCCATCCGCATCGCGCGCCGGTGGACGTCGCCGATGAAGGCGCCGGGGCCGCCGCCGACCATGCCGGCGCGGAGGGGTCGGTTGAGAGGCATGGACTTCGGGGCGTCGGTGGGCGGGGCGTCGGGGAGGGCAGTCACGCGCGAGCCGCGCCCCGGGTCCCTCCGCCCCGCGGCGCCGCCCTCGCGGGTCGGCGCCGGGGCGGCCCGGGGCAGGCGGTCGGCGTCAGACCGAGCAGCGGGCGATGGCGTCGGCCAGCGACGCGCGGGGGTCGCCGGTCGGGATGAACTCCTGGGCCACGAAGCCGTCGAAGCCGGCGGCGTCGAGCGCGCGCATGATGGCGGGGTAGAACAGCTCCTGCGTCTCGTCGATCTCGTTCCGCCCGGGCACGCCGGCCGTGTGGACGTGGGCGACCGCGTCGAGGTGCTCGGTCACCGTGCGGATCACGTCGCCCTCCATGATCTGCATGTGGTAGATGTCGTAGAGGATCTTGAACCGCTCCGAGCCGATCCGGTCGACGAGCGCCAGGCCCCAGGCCGTCGAGTCGCCCATGTAGTCGGGGTGGTTCACCTTCGAGTTGAACAGCTCGATGCAGAGCGTGACGCCCTCGGCCTCGGCGAGCGGGAGGATCCGCCCGATCCCCTCGGCCATCTGCGCCAGGCCGTCGGCGTCGTCCTGCCCGTCGCGGTTGCCGGAGAACACGATGAGGTTCGTCCACCCGGCGGCGGCCGTCGCGCGGATCTGGGGCTCGTAGGCGGCCACGAGCGCGTCGTGGTGCGCCCGCTTGTTCCAGCCGACGCGGAGGGCGTCCTCGGCGGCCTCGGGGTGGGCCGTCATGGCGCACGTGAGGCCGTAGCGCGCGAGCGTCGGCGCGTCGCGGGGCTGGACGAGCTCGACCGACTCGATGCCCAGCTCGGCGGCCGTCGCGCAGAGCTCGTCGAGCGACCACTCGCCGAAGGGCCACCGCGTGACCGAGTGGCGGAACGACGGCGCCCGCCTCGGGCCCTCCGGGGAGGCACCCGAGGCGGACGGGCCCGCGCCCGCCGGGGCGGCCGCGCCGACCTGCCGGTTGGCCGTGGGAGGCGCCAACGAGGCGGGCGCGCAGCCGGCCAGCGGCAATGCCGCACCGGCCGCTCGGACGAAGTCGCGGCGGCGCACGCTAGCGGAGGGACTCGACGTAGTCGATGCTGGCCTCGGCGAACGCGAGGCTCCCGTCGGGCGGGAAGTCGGCCTCGAGGAAGGCGTGGCGGAGCCCGGCCGTCTCGCTGGCGGCGAAGATCCGCGCCCAGTCGATCGTGCCCTGCCCCACGACCGTCTGCGTCATGTCGTCGCCCGCGCCGTCCTTGACGTGCCAGAGCGGGAACCGGCCCGGGTACCGCTCGAAGACCTCGACCGGGTCGTGGCCGGCGACCGTCACCCAGTACAGGTCGAGCTCGAGGACGACGAGCTCGGGGTCGAGCCGCTCGACGAAGTCGAAGTAGGCCGGCCGGTCGGTCCCGAACGTCTCGAACTCGAAGTCGTGGTTGTGGTAGCCGAGCTGGACGCCGGCCGCCCGCGCCCGCTCGCCGAGCCCGTTGAGCACGTCGGCGAGGGCGAGGTAGCCGTCGCGGTCGGGCCGCGCGTCGGGCGGCAGCCACGGGATCACGAAGTAGTCCTGGCCCACCTCGGCGACCGACTCGAGGGCCGCGTCGAAGGCCGGGAGCTGGGCCGCCATCTCCGACCCGGCCAAGACCTCCGACACGAGCTGGTGCGCGCTCGGCGACGTGAGCCCGTGCGCGTCGAGCGCGGCGCGGAAGTCGGCCGGCGAGCGGTCGGCGTAGCCGGCGGTCTCGACCTCCCCGTAGCCGTAGCGCGCGAGCATCTCGAGGACGCCGTTCACGTCGCCCGGGAAGATGTCGCGGAGCGTGTAGAGCTGGATGCCGAGCTCGGCGGGGACGCCGGCGGCGCGGGCGGCGGCGAGCGCGCGCGAGGCGCCCGGCCCCAGGATCGCGCCCGCGGCGAGCGCGGCGCCCGACTGGCGGAGAAAGTGACGACGGTGCATGGGTTCGGGGGTCGGGGCTCGGGGGTCGCCGGGTCCAGTCCTGGACTCCGGACTCCTCGGCCTGAGCGCTAGGTTGGAAGCTCCCAGCCGGCGCGGTAGGCGCGGGTCAGGATGGACGCGTCGTGGTTCGTGATCCGGCCGTCGGGCGCGACGGCGATCGGGTGGCCGGCGTTCATGGCCGCCACGCCGAGCAGCATGATCTCGTTGAGGTGCGCGGCGTAGCCGAACGGGCACGACGCCTCGGCCCGGCCCTGGATCGCGCGGACCCAGTTCCGCTCGTGCCCGCCGATGCCGCCCTCGACGCGCGGCAGCGAGACCGGCACGTCGGCCGCCTCCGCCTCGAGGTCGATGCCCGGGGCCGCCGGCAGGAAGCGCGGGTTCGAGCCGTACGTCTCGTGGATCAGCATCCCGCGCTCGCCGACGAAGATGACGCCGCCGTGGGGGTCGAGCGTGAACCCGTCGGGCGCGGCCGTCGGCGTCGGCGGGAGGAGGCCGCCGTCGTACCACGTCATCGTGAGGTCCTGGCCGGCGTTGGCCTCGCCCGAGGCGGGCCCGAGGCCGGCGAAGTGGTACGTGGTGACGGTCGCGAGCGGGTACGTCGCGGGGTCCTCGCGGTCGCCGCCCCACGGCGTGTGCCGCGTCTCGACGCGGTCCGGGCGGGGCAGGTCGAGCGCCCAGACGGGGAAGTCGACGAGGTGCGCGCCCATGTCGCCGAGGGAGCCGACGCCGAAGCCGACCCACCCGCGCCACCCGAACGGGTGGATGCCGGGGCGGTACGGCTGCTCCGCGTTCGGCCCGAGGTAGACGTCCCAGTGGACGCCCTCGGGCACGGGCGCGGGCTCCGTGGCCGGGACGCCCTGCGGCCACCAGCCGTTCGGCCGGTTCGTCCACGACTGGACCTCGCGGATCGGCCCGAGCACGCCGGCGCGGACGACCTCGACCACGCGCCGGCCGTCGTCGCCGGAGTGGCCCTGGTTGCCCATCTGCGTCACGAGGCCGGTCTCGGCGGCCCGCTGGGCCAGCCGGCGGCTCTCGTCGACGGTATACGTCAGCGGCTTCTGGGCGTAGACGGCCAGCCCGCGGTCCATCGCCATGAGCGCGGCGATGGCGTGGACGTGGTCCGGCGTGGCGACCACGACGCCGTCGAGGCCCGGCTCCTCGGCCAGCATCTCGCGGAAGTCGTGGTACTGGGCGGCCCCGTCATAGGCCGTCTGGAGCGCCTCGCCGGCGCGTCGGGCGTCCGGGTTGTCCGAGTCGAGCCGGCCCTGGACCGACGACCGCACGCGGCCCATGTCGACGTCCGCGATGGCCGCGATGCGGACGTCGTCCATCATCGCCAGCGGCGTGGCGTTCGAGGCGCCCATCCCGCCGGCCCCGATCACGCCCACGGCGACGGTGTCGCTCGGGGCCACGTACCCGGCGCCGCCCAGCACGTGGCGCGGGACGACGAACGGCGCCGCGCTGGCGGCGGCCGTGGTGCGGACGAAGGATCGACGGTTCATGAGTTCAGAGTTCGGGGTTCGGAGTTCGGAGTTCGTCCAGGTATGACTCTGAACCCTGAACTCCCAACTCCGAGCTCTACACGCGGAGGTCGCCGTTGTTGACGGCGGTGACGGCGTGGTCGACGGCGCGGGCCGTGAACGCCATGTAGGTCAGCGACGGGTTCTGGCAGCCGGCCGACGTCATGAAGGCGCCGTCGGTGACGTAGAGGTTCGGGATCTCGTGGACCCGGTTGTTCGCGTCGACGCAGCCGGTCTCGGGCGTCGCGCTCATCCGGGCCGTCCCCATCTCGTGGATCCCCTCGCCGAGGCGGTACGGGGCCTCCCACGTGCTCACGTTGACGGCGCCGGCGGCCTCGAGCATCTCGGCCCCGTCGTCCATCATGGCCTGGCGCATCCGCCGTTCGTTGTCGCGGATCGAGCCCACGATGCGCGGGATCGGGACGCCCCACTGGTCGACCTCGTCGGTCAGCTCGACGCGGTTGTCGTCGTAGGCGAGCGTCTCGCCGAAGGGGAACATCGAGAAGTTCCAGTCGCCGGGCTCGCGGAGGCTCTGCTTGAGGGCCACGCCGATCCCGCCCATGCCGGCCCCGCGGCCCCAGCCGCCCCGGCTCGACCCGCCCTGGTAGCCGTAGCCCCGGATAAAGTCGCGCCGCGACGACGGGTCCCAGGGGAGGTTCTGGAAGCGCGGGATGTAGATCCCGTTGGGCCGGTTCCCGAACGTGTAGCGGTCGTTGAACTCGGGGAACTGGCCGTTGGCGCCCACCATGAAGTGGTGGTCCATGATCCCCTTGCCGAGCAGGCCCGACTGGTTGCCGAGGCCGTCCGGGAAGCGCGGCGTCTTCGTGTTCATGAGGATCATCGCCGTCCCGATCGCGCTCGCGTTCAGGAACACGACCCGCGCGTTGAACACCATCTCCTCCTTCGACGTCCGGTCCACGACGCGGACGCCGGTCACGCGGTCGGTGTCCTCGTCGTAGACGAGCGAGTGGACGATGGAGTCGGGCCGGATGGTGAGGTTGCCGGTGGCCTGGGCGGCGGGCAGCGTGCTCGACAGCGAGCTGAAGTAGGCGCCGGCCGTGCAGCCGCGGTCGCACGGGCCGCAGTAGTGGCACCCGGCCCGGCCCTCGTGGGCCTGCGTGAGGATGGCGCACCGCCCGATCGTCATGGCGCGGCCGCCGAAGTTGTCGGCGACGGCCTGGCGGACGTGCTGCTCGACGGCCGTCATGGGCATGGCCGGGAGGAACTGCGAGTCCGGGAGCTGCTGGAGGCCGAGGGCCTCGCCCGAGATCCCGGCGAACCGCTCGACGTAGTCGTACCACGGCTCGACGTCGGCGTAGCCGATGGGCCAGCGCGTGCCGCGGCCGTCGACCTCGTTCGCCCGGAAGTCCATCTCGCTCAGCCGGTACGTCTGGCGGCCCCACATGAGCGACCGCCCGCCGAGGTGGTAGCCGCGGACCCAGAGGAACTCCTCGGGCGTGTCGTCCTCGGCCGTCTCGTAGGGGTGGTCGACGTCGTCGACGTACCAGTGGGCCGTGTTCTCGTTGAACGGGCCGGCCTTCGACTGGCGGAACTGGCGCTCCTCGACGCGCTGGCGGTCGCCGCGCCCGCGGAACGGGGTCTCCCACGGCGCCCGGTGCTCGGTGATGTAGTCGGTCCCGTGCTCGACGTTCCGGCCGCGCTCGAGGACGAGCGTCCGGAGCCCCTTCTCGGTGAGCTCCTTGGCGGCCCACCCGCCCGACATCCCGGAGCCGACGACGATGGCGTCGTAGACCTCGGCCCCGGCCTGGACGTTCACCGTCCGGAGCTTCTCGATGGTGGTGGCCCCGTGGCCGTTGTGGTTCTGCATCGGTTCGAACGTGGAAAGTGCGACGTTGAAGGTGGGGGGGCGTCTCGAACGTTCCAGTCAGAACGTTCCACGCCGCACCGCTAGGCCCAGGCGCGGCCGATCTCGGAGAACGGGACGTCGGCGTCGTAGCGGCCGGGCGCGGCCTCCCAGCGGAGCTCCTCGGTGGCGCCGGGCTCCGAGGTGTAGTAGCCGGCGAGCGTGAGCTCCTTGAGCTGGCGGTAGGCCGGCGGCGGGGCCTCGCCGCCCGTCGTGACCGTCCCCTCGCCGGTGGCGATCTCCTGCGTGTCGGCGCCGGCCGAGTCGCTCTGGGCCTCGCCCAGGTCGCCCTGCATGCCGGCCACCTCGTTCTCGGCCTCCTCCTCGATGGCCGAGGTGCCCTCGGTGGCCACGCCGGCCACGTCCTCGTCGAGCGTCTCCTCCGCCTCGGCGACCGGCTCGGCCGGGCCGAAGGTCTGGGCGTCGAGCGCGGCGACGAACGCCGTCCGCGCCTCGTCGTCGAGGGCGGCGACCGAGCCGCCCTCGGCCTGGGCGTCGAGCCCGTCGAGCCAGGCGAGGAACTGGTCGCGCTCCTCGGGGGCGTACCACTCGGCCAGCATCTTGTCGATAAACTGGGGCACGCCGGCGTCGACGGCGCCCGGCGTGTCGGTGGCCGGGAGGATCCGGTCGACGAGCGCGGCCAGCGTCTGCTGCTGGGGCTCGGTCAGGGCCTGGTACTGGTAAGCGGCCAGCTCGCCGCCGGACGGCGTGCGGCACCCGGCGAGGAGGCCGGACGCGAGCGGGGCCGTCGCCACGCCGCCGAGCACGTAGGAGAGCCGGCGGAGCGCGGAGCGGCGGTCGATGGGGGAGTCGAACATGGGGTCGAGGTCTGAGGCCGGAGGGCGGGGCGCCGAGGCGGGCGGGGGCGGGTCAGCCGACGGCGGGGACGCCCGCCTCGGGGGCCGGCGTGAGGCTGCCGTCGGGCACGTCGGAGGCCGGCGTCGCCGAGACGTCCGAGCGGTCGACGCGGTCGTTGAAGAGGAGGACGAACAGGACGAGGACCGCCGCGGCGAAGAGGGCCGGGATCCACCAGAACTGGGTCCACTCGGCGAGCGGGAGCGCGTCGCGACCGCCGAGGAAGCCGTTGTAGACCTGGCCCGCGACCTGCGCCCCGATCAGCATCCCGACGCCGTACGTGACGAGCACGAGGAGTCCCTGCGCCTGCCCGCGGACGGCCGGCGTGCTCTTCTTCTCGACGTAGATCTGGCCCGTCACGAAGAAGAAGTCGTAGCAGATGCCGTGGAGCGCGACGCCGCCGATGATCATCCACGTCACGGCCTCGGGCGCCGCGAGGGCGAAGAGGGCGTACCGGAGGACCCACGCGACCATCCCGGCCGCGAGCATCCACTTCACGCCCCACCGCACGAACAGGAGCGGCATCACGAGCATGAACAGGACCTCCGAGACCTGGCCCAGCGACTGCGTCGCGGCGATGTTCTCGAAGCCCGTCGCCCCGAGGAAGAGCTGGGTGAAGTTGTAGTAGGCCGCGAGCGGGATGCAGATGAGGAAGCTGGCCGCGAGGAACACGTAGAACGGCCGGCTCCCGAGCTGGCGGAACGCGTCGACGCCGGCGATCGAGGCCGCCGAGACGGGCTGGCCCTTCGCGACGGGCGGTGTGTTCGGGAGCGTGAAGGCGAACAGGCCCAGGATGATGGACCCGATCCCGGTCAGGTACAGCGGCCACGCCGTCGCCTCGGCCGACTCGACGCCGAGCACCGGGCTGAGGATGAACGAGATGGCGAGGCCGGCCACGATCCACCCGACCGTCCCGAACACGCGGATCACGGGGAACTCCTTTTCCTGGTCGTCCAGCTGCTCGAACGCGATCGTGTTGCTGAGGCCCAGCGTGGGCATGTAGCAGAGGTTGTAGGCCAGGAGCGCCAGGATGAAGACGGTCGGGTTGCCGATGGTCGAGGGCGCCGCCAGCATGAACACGCCGCCGAGCAGGTGGAGCACGCCGAACACCTTCTGCGCGGCGAAGTAGCGGTCGGCCACGAGCCCGAGGAAGAACGGCGCCACGATGGCCGCGATCGGGTTGACCGTGTACGGCCAGTGCGTCAGGTCGCCGAGCCCCTCGGCCGCCATGTAGACGGCGACCGTGGTGTACCAGGCGCCCCAGACGAAGAACTCCAGGAACATCATCGTGCTGAGCCTGGCCTTGATCCCGTTCATGCTGCTGTGGGCTAGAGGGTGCGGATGCGGACGGAGCGGACCTCCAGGCGGTCGCCGTGGTCCTGGATCCCGACGATCCCGGCGCGGCGCGTGCCGTAGGCCGGGAAGGCGTCGCCGTCGCGGAACTTGGAGACGGCGAGGCGGGCGGCCCAGTCGTCGGTGCCCTGCTCGGCCTCGACGACGCGCTCGCCGTTGACCCAGTGCTCGATGTCGGCGCCGTCGGCGACGATGCGGGACGTGTTCCAGTCGCCGGGGCGCGTCGGGTCGGCGGTCGGCGTGTAGAGGTCGTAGAGCGCGCCGTTGCGGTGGCTCGGGTACTGGCCGTCCGGGTGGCAGTTGTCGAGGACCTGCATCTCGAGCGCGGTCCGGTAGATGGGCGCCAGCGCCTCGCTCTCCTCCCCACGGTAGAAGAGGCCCGAGTTGCCGCACTCGGCGATCCGCCACTCGACCTCGAGCTCGAAGTCGCCGTAGGTGCCGGGCGCCACGAGGTCGCCGCCGTCGTCGGTGCCGGGCGTGAGGGTCAGGACCCCGTCCTCGACCGACCACGCCGCGGGGACGTCGGCGCGGGCGTAGCCGTGCCAGCCGTCGAGCGAGGTCCCGTCGAAGAGGGCGACCCAGTCGTCGCCGCCGGGCGGCGCGCTGGCGGGGCCGGCGCAGCCGCCGATCGTGACGAGCGCGGCGAGGGCGAGGAGCGCGCGGGGCATGGTCAAGAGGCCGTGAAGGGGCTCCAATGTAGGCCCAACTCTCCCCAGGGTGGAAGCCCTTTCATCCATCGTCCTGACGGATTGCCCCTGGGCGCCCCGCGGGCCTAGGACCGCCGCGACGTGATCTCGATGCGGACGGCCCCGTTGCCGAGCTCGCCGCGACCGCTGAACGACCCCTCGATGGTGCCGGGGTCGCGGTTGACGAGCCGGCCCGAGAGCTGGCCCTCGAACGGGGCCTCCGCGAACCGCAGCGTGAGCGACACGTCGAGCGTCTCGGTGAACGCCCCGTCGACCACGAGGAACTCGAACGTCCCCGCCGGCAGGTCCTCGATCTCGCCGTCGCCGGTGATGGTCACGCCCGTGTCGCGGAGCCGGAACGTGATGGGGTAACGCGTCGCGCCCTGGGTGGTCGCGTCGTAGACGACGCCCTCCCACGTGCCCGTCAGGCCGACTGCGTCGGACCCGCCGCCGAGGAAGCCGCAGCCGGGCAGCGCCGCGAGGGCGACGACGAGGGCGAGCAGGGGGAGGCGGCGCATGAGCGGCGTGGTGGGGGCGCCCGCGAAGCTACTCCGCCGCCCCGCCGGAGACGGGGCGGACCGGCGCCCCCTGGGCCACCGACGGCGCCCGCATCTCGATCCGCTCGGCGTGGAGGCCGCCGACGCCGCGGCCCTGCTCGACGCCCCGCTCGGCGGCCATCCGGTAGTGGATGCCGCCGTAGAGCCGGCTGATCGCGGCCTCCTCGGCCGCCTGGCGGAACGACGTGAAGTCGCGGGCCGGCAGCCCGTAGGCCACCTCGGTCGTGTCGTGGAAGGCGAACCCGTCGCCGTAGACGTCGGTGAGGGCCTCGGCCGCGGCGGCCGAGATCACGCTGTGGCCCGACGAGTACTCGGGGAATGGCGGCGTCTGGAGCAGCGGCGCCCAGTCCTCGTCGATGTGCTCGTTGATGACGGTCTCGGGCCGGATGAGCCGGCTCCTGAACTTCTCGTCCCACACCGAGATGAACCCGTCGGCCACGGCGACGGCGGTGCGGACGTAGGCCTCGGCGGCACCCGCGACGTCGGCGCCGGCGGTCCGGCTGGCGATCGCGGCGATGCCCATCCAGTGGCCGCCCGGCGTGATCTTCTTGGTCGCGAACATGGCGTGCCCGCGCGTGTGCATCACGTACGGGTTGCAGTCCCAGAACGACGCGATCTCGCGCTGCTCGGTCGTCAGGTCGCGGCCGATCTCGTAGACCTCGTCGACCTGCCGGCGGAACGCGGTGCCGGGCTCGACGGAGTACGGGTGGGGCGGGAGCGGCTTGAACTGGGCCGCCGAGTCGAGGACGAACGGGCGCATCGTGGCCCAGGCCGGCTCGATGGCGTCCATGTAGGCCGGCGGCGTGGGCCGCCACGTGCCGGGCTCGTCGGTGATGGTGTAGGCCGGCGCGCTCCGCGTCTGGGCGTAGCCGTCCTGCGAGGCCCAGGCCAGCACGTGCTGGGCGACCGCCTGCCCGTAGCCCTCCGACTGGCGCCGCAGCCGGCGGTCCAGGCCGGCCGCGTCGAGGCGGGCCTCGAAGCCCGTCCGGTACGCGTCGATCTCCTCGTCCGAGAACGTCAGCGCCTCGCCGACGGCGAGGGCGGCGTAGACGGCGGCCGTCGGGCCGTGGACGGCCTCGGTCGGCGCGGGCGCGGCCTCGAGCCCGTTGAGCTGGCCCGCGAGCGTGACGAGGTCGGGCCGCGACGGCGCCAGCGCCTCGTAGGCCGCGACCGACGCGTAGGCGTAGACGCGGCTCGCCACGGGCGGGCTGAAGATGTCGTACGTCATCACGTTCGTGATGCGCAGCATGGCCCCGTGGAGGAGCTCCGGGTCGGCGGCCTCGGGCGGCGCGGCGGCGGGGTCGGCGTCCCGGCAGCCGGCCAGGGCCAGGACTCCGACGAGGACGGTGAGCGCGAGGGGGCGGAGACTCATGGCCTGCACATCCGGATTACACATCGGGAAGATCCGGAGAGGGAAGCGCTTCCGCAAGGCAACCCCCCGGGATTCACGGACCTAGCGGGACGCCACCCCCTCCACCTGACCGCTCTGCCCTGGCGGCTCGGCGCCGAGGCGGAGGACCTGGAGCGGCCCGTCGCTCGGGGCCGACACGAGCAGGCGCGCCCCGCCGGCCCCGTCGACGACCCGGAGGGCCCGGACCTCGCCGTCGAGCACGAGGCCGCGGCTCAGCTCGACCGGCGCGAACCCGCCGCGCCCGTCGCCGCGGAGGACCAGCCCGTGCCCGGCGTCGTAGCGCCCGCGGTCCGGCCGCACGCCCAGCAGGCCGCCGCCGAGCACGAGGTCGAGCGCCCCGTCGCCGTCGACGTCGTCGCAGGCGATGGCGTAGACGGGCTCGATCTGGGCCCAGTCGGGGAGTGGCTGGAGCGTGAAGCGGCCCGTGCCGTCGTTGAGCGCGACGGCGCTGGCGAACGTCGTGGCGGTCCGCTGGACGGCGGCGGCGGCGCGGTCGCCGAAGAGGTCGGGGACGGTCCGCGCGCCGAAGGCGGTGAAGCTCGTGAACCGCTGCTTGAACTCGGGGAACTCCATGCGGAGGAGGCCGGCCGTCGCGAGCGGGTAGTCGGCCCCGTCGCGGTAGCTCGTGAGGAGGCCGTCGAGCGTGCCGTTGGCGTCGAAGTCGCTCAGCCAGAGCCGCGCCGGGTGGTCGGCCGTCGCGCGGACCCGCGAGTTCAGGCCGAGGTTGCCGAGGGCGAGGTCGAGGTCGCCGTCGCCGTCGAGGTCCGCCACGTCGAGCGCGGTCCACCAGCCCGTCGCGTCCTCCATGCCGGTCGTCGCGCGCTCGAAGCCGTCGGGCGTGTTGCGGAAGACGGTCGGGGCCATCCACTCGCCGGCGAGCGCGAGGTCGGGGCGGCCGTCGCCGTCGAGGTCGCCGAACGCCGCCCGCGCGACCATGCCCACCTCGGCGAGGTCGGGGCCGAGGCGTTCGGTGGCGTCGCGGAACCGGCCGGCGCCGTCGTTCTCGAGGAGCGCGCTCCGCGCCGGGTTGCCGTACTCGCGCGGGACGACCCGCCCGCCCACGAACAGGTCCACGTCGCCGTCGCCGTCCCAGTCGGCCGCCGCGACGTCGCCGGTGTGGACGAACAGGTCCGGGAGCGAGCCGGGCGGCGCGGCCGCGAACCCGCCCGCACCGTCGCCGAGATAGAGCCGGTCACGGATCGGGTCGGCCTCGCCGCGGAACTCGTTGCCGGCGGTGCCCACGTAGAGGTCGAGCGCGCCGTCGCCGTTCGCGTCGAACATGACCGCCGCGACGGCCTCGGTCTCGCGCTCGGCCGGCTCGCCCCAGAGCGGCACCGCGGCGGGCACGAAGCCGGCGGCGGTCTGGCGGAAGAGCGCGTTCGCCTGCCCGCGCGCGCCGCCGACGAACAGGTCGTCGAGCCCGTCGCCGTCGACGTCGCCGACGGCGAGCGCGGGGCCGAGGCGCGACAGCATGTGCGGCATGAGGCGCTCGCGGTTGAAGTCGATGAACGTGTTCTCCTCGTGCCGCCAGTCG
>CAXRFJ010000505.1:0-2766 GCA_964229475.1 Rubrivirga sp. | reverse complement strand
CATGGCGGTGTGGGGAGGTGGAGCGCCCAGGGTCGGGGGCGGCGCTGACCGTCGTGCGTCATGCGGTGCAAGGCATGAGCGATCAGGATGTTGGCGCGTGCGTCCGGGCGCCGCGGGGCCGGCGCGCGGATCCCGTCGTGGGCGTCCCGAGTGCAGACCCCGATCCGCCGTCCCCGCCCGTGCGCTCCGTCCTGCTCCTCGCCCTCGTGCTCTCCGCCTGCGCCGGCGACCCCCAGCCGGTCGGCGCGCGCGTCTCCGTCGCCGAGGCCATGTCGGGCGACACGACGGGCTTCGCCCGGGCCGAGGTCGTCCGCGACTTCGTCTTCCCGGCCGACCACGGGCCGCACCCGGCGTTCAAGGCCGAGTGGTGGTACGTGACCGGCAACGTCCGCGCGACGGACGGGAGCGACCGGCGGTTCGGGATCCAGTTCACCGTCTTCCGCTCGGCGCTGGCGCCCGACACGGCGGCCTCGGCGCGGGCCTCGGGGTGGTCCACGGAGCAGCTCTACATGGCCCACGTCGCGATCGGCGACGTCGCGGCGGAGCGGTTCTACGACGCCGAGCGGTTCGCGCGGGGCGCCGCCGGGCTGGCCGGCGCCTCGGCCGAGCCCGTCGAGGCGTTCCTCGGGCCGGTCCGCCTCGTGCAGGCCGGCGCCGACGCCGGCGGGGCCGTGCCGCTCCGCCTCACCGGCGAGGCCGACGGTGCGGCGTTCGACCTGACGGCCCGGCCGCTCAAGCCGGTCGTGCTCCAGGGCGACCGCGGGCTCAGCCAGAAAGGCGCCGGGCCGGGCAACGCGAGCTACTACTACGCCCAGACGCGGATGGCGACCACGGGCACGGTCACGCTCCCCGACGGGGAGGCCGTCCCGGTCGAGGGCCTCACGTGGCTCGACCGCGAGTGGTCGACGTCGGCGCTCGGGCCCAATCAGGTCGGGTGGGACTGGTTCGCGCTCCACCTCGACGACGGCCGCGACCTCATGCTCTATCAGCTCCGCCAGACCGACGGGACGAAGGACCCGCTCTCGGAGGGATCACTCGTGGGCCCCGACGGCGCCAAGACGCGGCTCGACGCCGGGGACTTCGAGCTGGAGCCGGTCGCGACGTGGGAGAGCCCGTCCGGCGGCGAGTACCCGACGCGCTGGCGGGTCCGCGTCCCGAGCGCGGGGCTCGACGTGGAGGTCGCGGCGGCGTTCGAGGCGCAGGAGCTCGACGCCACGATCCGCTACTGGGAGGGCGCCGTCGACGTGCGCGGCTCGGTGGGCGGGGTCGGCTTCCTCGAGATGACCGGCTACGCCGACGGGCTCGAGGGGAGCGCGCGCCCGACGCCCTGACGCACGCGCGGGGCGCCCCCGGTCGGAGGCGCCCCGCGGCGGTCGGGGTCGGCCGGGGTCAGTGGTGCGAGGCCGAGCGGGCCGGCATTTCGCGCGGCATGAGCACGCGGTCGACGACGTGGATGACGCCGTTCGAGGCCATCACGTCGGTCGCCACCAGCTCGGCGTCGTCGACGCGGACGCCGAGCGAGAGCGCCTGGCCGTTGACGGTCTCGAGCGCGTCGAGCCGGCCGACGTCGCTGGCCGTGTAGCGGCCGGGCACGACGTGGTAGGTGAGGATAGCCGTGAGCTGGTCGCGGTTCTCGGGCCGGAGGAGCCGCTGGATGGCGTCGTCGCCGAGGAGGGCGAACGCGTCGTCGGTCGGGGCGAAGACGGTGAACGGGCCGTCGCCCTGGAGCGTCTCGACGAGCCCGGCGGCCTGGACGGCGGCGACGAGCGTCTCGAAGCCGTCGGTCGAGGACGCGACCTGGACGAGGTCGCCGCGGTGCTGGGCCGAGGCCGCGAGCGGGAGGGCGAGGAGGACGAGGAGCGAGAGGACGTGGCGCATGGGGAGGGGGCGCTGGTGAGGAGGGGCCGGTCGATCCGGCGTGGGGGCTCAACGGGCCGCTCGCCGGGCCCGGGTCCCCCGAATCGGCGAGCGGTGGCGCGCGACCGCCCAGCGGTGGCGGCGCGCGACGAGCGGGGGGCACGGGCCGCCGCCCGCCGCCGTTATCTTGCCCGCGTCCGCTCCCGACCCCATGGCCTCGCGCAAATCCCGCCGCTCCTCGCCCTCCGCGCCCGCCACGCGCGGCGTCACGACGATGCCGTTCGACCGGCAGAACTACCGGCTGCTCCTCGGGGCCGTCGGGCTCATCGTGCTCGGCTACGTCCTGATGATGGTCGACAACGCGACGAACGCGAACCCGGTCGACAGCGCGCTCTCGCTGGTCGTCGCGCCGCTGCTGCTGCTGGGGGGCTACCTCGGCGTGGCGGCGTCGGTGCTGTGGGGCGTGCCGAAGGACGTCGCGCCCGTCGCCCCGGTCGAGGCGCCCGCCGAGGGCGAGTAGCCGTGCGCCGCGGCGCGCTCCTCCTCGCCGCCCTCGCGCTCGGCGCGTGCGGCGGCGACCGCCCGCAGGGCGTCGAGGTCACGGAGGCCCCGCCCGAGTCCGAGCTCCGCGCCCGCCCGGGCCGGCCGGCCCCGCTCGACACGGTCTACGCCGACTCCGGCCGCTGCGTCGACCCCCGCCTCCGGCCCGACAGCCTCCGCGCCGACTCGCTCCGCCGCGACAGCCTCCGCGCCGACTCGCTCCGCCAGGTGCAGGCGGCGCGCCCCGACTTCCGCCCGTTCTGGCCCGACTTCGTGCGCGCCGTCCGGACGGGCCCGGAGGCCGTAGCCGCCCTCACCGTGTTCTCCGAGCGGCTCCCCCGCGACGCCTTCGACGCCACGCTCTACCCG
>CAXRFJ010000504.1:0-6669 GCA_964229475.1 Rubrivirga sp. | reverse complement strand
TGGAGCCGCTCGTGCCACGCGCGCTCCGCGGGGCCGGCCGGCCCCGCCTCGGCCGACGGCGCCGCCGCGGCGGGCGGGGCCGAGAACACGAGGCTGCGCGCGACGGCCTCGGCCTGGGCCGCGAGGGCGGCGCCGTCGGCGTCGGGGCCAGCGGCAGCGAGGACGGTCGCCCCGCGCCCGGCCGGCGCGACCCGCCCGACGACGCGGGCTTGGGCAGGGGAGCCCTCGATCCACCCCGCGAAGTCGGCCGCGAGGCCGTCGGCGCCGAACGGCTCCAGCGGGCCGGCTAGCGTCAGCCGGGTGCCGAGGCCGTCGGCGATGCCGCGCTGGGCCTCAGCGCGGAGGGCGCCGACCGTCGGCGCGTCGTGGGGGAGGACGAGGAGGAGCGCGTCCTGCGTCGGGGCGAGGAAGAGGAAGCCCTCCGCGACCGGCTGCGCGGCCCAGCCGCTCGGCGGCGCGAAGCGGATGCCCCAGGCGGCGTCAGAGACGGTCTGGGCGTCCGCGGTCGCGGCGAGCAGCAGGAGGACGGCGAGCGGGCGGAGCATGGGGCGGCCAGCGGTTCGATCCCACGCTAGGCCGCGTCCCGGGCGTCCCGCACGGCGCAAACGCGTCGTTTCTGGAAGCCGGCCCCCAGCGCTTTCGAGTGGCGCCGGCAGTGTTCAGTCTGGATCGGCATTCATTATTTCACTCGAATCCGTATGCTTGCCTGTTGTTGGTCGAAGCCCTGTACGTGATGAGGTGGATAGCTCTCGTGATTTCGCTCGCGATCGTCATCTCGTGGTCTGCGTTCGCCCAGAGTGTCCCCAGTTGGGCTGCGCCCGCGTCGCCGGAGGCGGGGACTCCCGACCCGCCGGGAGCCAGTGCGGGCACCCCGCCGGCCAACCCGTTTACGCCGGCGGCCGTGCCCGTCGACGGCGGCCTCGCCCTGCTGGCGCTCGCCGGCGCCGGCCTCGCCGCCCGCCGACTCCGCCAGCGCCACGAGGATTGAGCCATGACCCGACTGCTCCTCACGGCGGCCGCGCTGTGCCTCGCGCTGGGGCCCGTCGCCCAGACCACGGCCTGGATCAACGAGATCCACTACGCCAATGTGGGCGCCGACACGGCAGAGTTCGTGGAGGTGGTCCTCCCGGCTGGGGCCGCGCCCGCGTCGTACACGATCTCGCTCTACCGGTCGAGCGGAACGCGCTATGAGGTGGAGCCGGTCAGCAGCTGCACGGTCGGGAGCTCGTACGACGTGGATTCGGACGGCGACGAGGACTACACGTTCTACTCCTGCAGCGCGGAAGAAATCGGCGGGTCGGGCGGGGCGATCCAGAACGGCCCCTCCAACGGGATCGCGCTCACGGGGGCGGATCCCCTCAACCCCGCCTACCCCCTGATCCACTTCCTCTCGTACGAGGGGACCGTGGCCGCGACGGAGAACTCCGCGGCCGGGCAGGCGAGTCTCGACATCGGGGTGGAGGAGTCGGACGCCACGACTCTGTACACCCAATCCGTTCGTCTGGTGGGGACGGGGCTGGAGTACGAGAGCTTTGCATGGCAGGGGCCAGGCCTCCCGACGGACCTGTCCACGCCCGGTGCCATCAACCCTGGGCAGACCCTGGCGACCCCGAGCGGGACCTCGACGGCCTACCTTTTCGGCTCCGGCGACGACGACGTGGCCGGCTTCCGCCAGCTCGGCGCCGCGCTCGCCGGCATCCGCGTCGACGACCTCGCCGGCAGGAACCTCGTCCAGGGCATCCCGGGCGCCGACGGGTACCCCGCCCAGTACCCCGACGCCGACGGGACGACCGAGGGCTCGCAGGGCCCCAACCTCTACACGGCCTACGACGGCGCCGGCTACACCGTCGCGCCGAGCACGGCGGACGTCCTCCAACTCGGCCGCGGGTTCCTGTGGTACCTCTTCGACCAGCGGATCGACCCCGACGACACGTTGTTCGGGGGCGGGACGAGCGAGAGCTTCCCGCTGCCGCAGTCGCAGACGTACGCCGGCTACGGCCTCACCAGCGGCACCTACGTCCTCGCGTTCGACCGGGTCGGCGGGCAGACGTTCTACCTCCTCGCCAACCCGCGGGCCTCGGACTACGACCTCTCGGGCATCGGGGTGCGGACGACGGGCGCGACGCTCTCGACCACGTTCCAGGTCTACGATCCCGGCACGAACGGGTACGCCGCGCTCACGGAGGGGACCGACGTGCTCGCGAAGGGCCAGGGCGTGTGGGCCGAGGTCACCGGGGTGACGGCCGACGCGGTCACGTTCGGGTTCGACCTCGGCGCCACCACGACCGGGGGCGTGTTCCACGGCCGCCGGGCGGCCGCCCCGACGATCGACCTCCGCCTCGACGGCGTGACCAGCGGGGGCCTGGTCACCGCCGACGGCGCGGCGCGGATCTCGCTCCGGGACAACGCCACCGACGGCTGGGACCGACACGACGCCTCGAAGCTGACGCCGCTGTCGGCTCCGTACGCGCTCATCGCGCCCGTCGGCACGCGCGACGGTGAGCCGCGCCACCAGGCCGTCCGGTCGGCGCCGATCGGCCCGCTCGCGACCCGCCTCGCGTTCACGGCCACCGAGGCCGGCACCTACAGGCTCTCGGCCGACGTCCCGTCGGGCTGGGCCGCGCACCTCACCGACCGGGCGACCGGCGCGACGATGGACCTCGCCCTCGCTGACTACGCCTTCGAAGCCGACGCGACCGGGTGGGCCGACCGCTTCGAACTGGCGGTGTCTCCCGCGACGGCGCAGGAGGAGACGGCGTCGGCGCTGGCCGAGGTGGGGCGCCCGTTCCCGAACCCCGCCGCGGCCGGCGCCCGGCTGCGTGTCCGCGTGGGCGCGACCGAGCGGGTGCGGGTGGCGGTCTACGACGCGCTCGGCCGCGAGGCGGCGCTCGCCTTCGACGGTCTGCTGGCGGGCGGCGCCGACGCGGTCGTCGACCTCCCGGGGGGGCTCCCGGCCGGCGTCTACGTCGTCCGCGTGACGAGCGAGACGGTCGCGCTGAGCCGCCGGTGGGTGGTGGTCCGCTAGTCCGCCCGAGGCCGGCCCGGCCGCCCGTCTGGAGCGGCTCGGAAAGGCGCCTGCGTAGATGAGGACAGCGGGCCCGACCGCCGCCGAGGGGAAGGCGAACGGGCCCGGTACCCTTTGCCAGGGGAACAATCGGGGGATATGTCCGTTATAACACTCGACGCAGGCCCTAGAACGACGGCGCTGGAGAGCGCATGCCACCCATGGCGACCCCCAAGATGAACCGCGACTGGCGACGGATCCGAGACCGCATCAAGGCGATGTGGTCCGACGTCGAGTTCGACGACAAGCGGATGAAGCAGACCCGCGGCAGCCTCCGCCAGATGGTCACCCTCGTGCACAAGCGGACCGATGAGCCGCGCGCCGAGGTCCGCAAGAAGATCGTCGCCGTCATGTGACGGCCTGCGCCCGATCCCCCCGACGCGCCCCGTGCTGGACCCCCAGTGCGGGGCGCGGTCGTTCTGGGCCCGCCGCGCTCTATCCTGGCGCCCGCCCCATGGACCGCTCGCCCTCCGTTCCCCCCGCCCTCCTCGGCCCGCCGTCGGCGGTCGAGCGGGCCCTGATGGAGCGCCCGGAGACACGCCTGCTCCTGCTGGCGGCCCGGCCGGTCCCTCCGCACGCCCTCGGCGAGCGCGCCGCCCGGCTGGCGTCGGGCGTGGACGCGGCGGCGTTCGTCGACCTCGCCACGGCGCACCGCGTCGTCCCGCACGTGGCACGGTCGCTCGTCGGCCTCGGCGGTGTCCCTGGCGGCCTCCGCGACCGGCTCCGGCGCCGAGCGGCGGGGAACGCCCGGCGCCAGCTCGCGATGGCCGCCGCGCTGGGTCGCGTGGTCGGCGCGCTGGGCCGGGCCGGCGTGCCCGCGCTCCCGCTCAAGGGGCCCGCCCTCGCCGCGGCCCTCTTCGGCGACCCGGGCCAGCGCGCGAGCGTCGACCTCGACGTCCTGGTCGACCCCGGCTCGCTGGTCGGGGCGTTCGCCGCGGTCGAGGGCGAGGGGTTCGTGGCCGGCGGGAAGGACCGGGGGCTCACGGCGGCCCAGGCCGCCGTCGTCGCCGCCGAGTTCCGGGTCCACGACGCCACGTTCTGGCACCCCGGCCTCCGCATCAGCCTCGAGCTCCACTGGCGCCCGTTCCACGACCGTCGGCTGACGGCACTGACGGACGCGCTCACGGCGGAGCTCGCCCTCGACCCGACCGGGCTCGCGTGGCGCGACCGCGCGCTCTCTGCCGTCGAGGCGGCCTACGTCCTCGTCCACGGCGCCGCCCACGGCTACCGCCGCCTCGGGTGGCTCGTGGACGCGGCCGCGCTGGCGGAGCGGCTCGACGACGCGATGTGGCGGGAGGCCCACGCCCTCGCCGCGGCCGACGGCGTCGAGGCCGCCGTGCTCCTCGGGCCGGCGCTCGCGCACCGGTGGCTCGGCGCGCCGCTGCCGGACGCTCTCCGCCCCCACGTCGAGGCCGCGGCGGGCCGCCTCGGCCGCCTCGCCGGGTGGTGCCTCACGCGCACGCCGGACCGCCCGCGCACGCTCCACCCCGCCACGGTCGCCCTTGGGGCCGCCCTTTACGACCGGCCCGCCGACCGGCTCCGCCACGTGTGGCGCCTCCTCACGAGCCCCGCCAGCGGCGAGCTGGCCGAGGCCGATCTCCGGCCCGGCGCCGTGGGCCGCGCGCGGCGTCTGGCGGCCCGGCCCGCCCGTCTCGTCCGGAACGGCGCGCGGTGGCTCGCCGGGAGCCGCTAGCGCTGGCTACGACGCGTAGGCCTCCGACGACGGGAACGTCGTCTCGTCCGAGAAGGGGAGCGAGCCCGTCTTCGTCTGGTCGAGCTCGATGACGGTGACGGCCGGCGGCGTCCAGGGGCGACGCTCGTCGCTCGATTGTGCGTCGGCGGAAGGGGTCGTGAGGTCGGTCATGGGATCCGTGGAGACGTTCGGGGTCCGTCAGGAGGACGATCCGTGAGAGCGAAGGATACGGTGCGGCGGGAAGACGTTCGGCGTTAGGACCGACAAATTCTCGGTTTCGTGGAGTCCCCGGGTTTGTAGGCGATGGTTTCAGTCGATCCCCTACGTCATCGGAGCGGACGTGGGGGCGGCATCGAGCGGCAGGTAGGTCAGGGCGTGGAACCCCCTTGGCTCGGTCGGTCCCGGCGCCGTCAGCCAGTCCGCGAGGGCGGCGCGGAGGGCGTCGAGGTCGACCCACTCGGCCCGGTCCCCGACGACCTCCGGCACGAGCCGGGGCACGAGCGCGGCGATGGCCCCGGCCCGCTGGGGCTGGACGGAAGCGATCCACCGGGGCTCGGCCTTGCTCGGGTGGAGGCGGACGGCGTCGGGGACGAGCCCGGCCCCGGCGGCGCGGAGCGGCCAGCGGCGGAGCCCGTCGCGCGTGAGCCACGCCTCCGCCGGCAGCCCGCCGACGACGTCGAGGACGCGGCGGTCGAGGAGCGGGTACCGGTACCGCACGCTGAAGGGGAGGCCGGCCAGCGCCCACGCGCCCGTGCGGTCGCCGAGGTGGCCGCGCCGCATCAGCCACCCGAGGAGCGCGTGCGGGTCGGTGGGCATCGGCTCGGCCTCCGGGAGCGCGGCGCGGCGGAGGAGGTCGGGACGGGCGAACGTCGGGTGCTCGCCTCGGAGCGCGGCGTCGCGGAGGTCGTCCAGCGGCAGGGCGAGCCCGAGCCGGGCGCGCGTCGAGCGCTGGGCGCGGAGGCGGCGGAGCGCGCGGATCGGGGCCTGCGCCACCATCGCGGCGACCGCTCGCCACTGGCCGCGCCGGAGGAGCGCGCCGGGGATCGTGCCTCGGCCGGAGAAGCTGGCGCCCTCGTCGCCGCCCCAGCCGGAGAGGACCAGGCGGACGCCCTGCCGCCGGGCCTCGCGACGGACCGGCGCTTCCGGCGCCCACATCACGTGGGGCTCCCGCGTCGCGTCGAGGGCGAGGCCGGCCGCGAAGTCGGCTTCCGAGGTGGGGCACCACGTCACGTCGAGGCCCCAGCGCTCGGCGACGGCGGCGATCCGGGCGTGCTCCGGCGACGCGTCCGCCCCGGGCGCCGGCTGCCAGGAGAAGGCCGCCGGCGCCGGCCGGCCCGCCTCGGCGAGCGCCCCGGCGGTGAACGCCGCGACCGTGCCCGAGTCCAGTCCGGCCGAGAGGTGGACGCCGACGGCGCCCGGGTCCACGTCGGCGACGGCCTCGGCCGTGACCTCCCGGAGGACGGCCGCCAGCGCCTCGCCGATCTCGCCGACGCCGCGGAGCCCGAGCCGCGGCGCGTCCTCGATCCGCCAGAACGACGCGACCTGCGTGCCGCGCTCGCCTATCGTCAGGCGGTGCCCGCTCGGGAGAAGGTCGACGGCGCGAAGGCACGTCCGCCCGACCGACGACGGCCGGAACTGGTTCGTGAGGAGGACGGCCGCCATCACGTCCTCGTCGAGGGCGTCCGGGACGCCGGCCGCCAGCACCGCGCGGACGTCGCCGCCGACGACGAGGCGGTCGCCCCGATCCGCGTAAACGAGCGGGCAGACCCCGGCCGGGTCGCGCGCGGCGACGACCGCCTGGCGCGCGCCGAGCCACGCCGCGAACGCGAACGCGCCGCCGAGGTGGGCCGGCGCGTCGGTGCCCCACTGGCGGAGCGCGGCGAGGAGGAGCGCGGCGTCGGGCTCGGTGGCG